>JALSTK010000164.1 GCA_026983775.1 Calditrichia bacterium | reverse complement strand
GAGGGCTGCTTATTGATGTGTGCCGTCATTTTATGCCTGTGGAGGTTATTAAAAGAAATTTGGATGGCATGGCCGCCTTAAAACTAAATGTTTTCCACTGGCACCTGAGTGAAGATCAGGGCTTCCGGGTGGAAAGCAAAACCTTTCCCAAATTACAGCAGTTAGGCTCCGACGGATTTTATTATACCCAGGATCAGATTCGGGATATTATTCGCTATGCTGCGCAGCGGGGTATCCGCGTCGTACCTGAATTCGATCTGCCGGGACATGCCACCAGCTGGCTGGTCGGCTATCCCCGGTATGCCAGCGCACCGGGTCCTTATACCCTCGAACGGGAATGGGGCGTATTTGACGCCACTTTCGATCCCACCAGGGAAGAAACCTACCGATTTTTAGATGCTTTTATTAAAGAAATGGCCCATCTCTTTCCCGATCCATATATGCACATCGGAGGAGATGAAAATAACGGTAAACAATGGGATGCCAATACACACATCCAACAGTTTATGAAAGACCATCATCTAACCGACAATCACGCTCTTCAGGCCTATTTTAATAATCGTTTGCTTAAAATTTTAACGAAATACCATAAACGAATGGTGGGCTGGGATGAAATTCTGCACCCCGATATGCCGACCAATATTGTCATTCAATCCTGGCGCGGCCGGGATTCTATGATCAGAGCGGCCCGGGAAGGGTATCAGACGATTTTATCCAACGGATATTATATTGACCTTATTCAACCGACGGCCTATCATTATTTGAACGACCCGGCTCCTGCCGATTTACCCCTAACCGAAGCTCAAAGAAAAATGATTTTGGGAGGCGAGGCCACCATGTGGTCCGAAATGGTTTCTCCCGAAACCATCGATTCCCGGATATGGCCGCGTACGGCGGCAATCGCCGAACGGTTTTGGTCTCCGGCCCATATTCGTGATGTGGATGATATGTATCGCCGGCTGGAAGTAATTAGCTTCCATTTGGAAGAACTGGGTTTGACGCATCTTAAAAATTATCCCATGATGCTGCGCAGATTATGTAATAATCAGGATATAGGCCCCTTACGAAATTTAGTGGATATTATCGAGCCGGTTAAATTCTATCAGAGGAATCATTTGCGAAAGCAATATTCCTATACTCCCTTAACCAGAGTCGTCGATGCGGCCAGGCCGGATGCCGAGCTGGCCCGCCGTTTCCGCCGGGAAGTAGATACCTTTTTAAAGAATGGCGGTTATGCCGATGATATACGATCCTGGCTCGAATTATGGATTCAGAATGATCTGCTTTTGCAACCAATTATAGATCGCTCACCTGTGTTGTGGGAGATACGTTCTCTATCGAGAAACTTATCCCTGGTGGCAGAAACCGGATTACAGGCATTGAACTCCATACGTTCTAAACGAGGGCTCACGGAAGAAGAATTCCAAAAGGCGCAAAAGATCATTCAAACGGCTAAGGAACCTCAGGCACAGACGGAATTGATGATCGTGCCGGCCATTGAGAAATTGGTCGAACAAGCGAGTCCAAAGAAATAAAGACAGTATGAACGGTCAACCTTTAAACGGAAAGGAGGTTTATGGGGATTGAATACGAATTATTTCACTTAAATTTTAAGTTCAAAGGAGGCGTTTTATGAAGAAGTATTTACTTTTTTTTGCCGTGCTGCTTGTTCCGGTATTCTTAGCAGCACAGCTTCAACTCAACAGTTTTGATACGGTTCCGGATACTTCCTATTGGGAAGTATATGGAAACGAAGGGGTTAACCATACCTATCTGCATTTTTTAAACGAAACTTCAGAAGTGCATGAAGGAACGGGAGCCCTGCGCGTGGAATGGCAGGATCAATGCTATGACCAATGGGGCGGCTGGATCGGTATGGTCCGGAGTAATCCCGATTCCGGAGCTGTTTATGATTTTTCTCCTTATACGGATATTACTCTCTGGTATTACAACGCCGTTCCCCAATCACAGAGCGGTCAGGTCGAATTTCGCATTATTTTGAATGATAACGGCCCCGGTACAAGCGAGGGAAATTATGAAATCTGGATGTCGCACCACTATATCCTGGATGATGCCCCCGGTTGGAATAAGATTGATGTGAAGATGGAAGATGTGGGCATTCAGAGTAGTGAAGGTTTCTGGAATCCGGGCTGGGGTCAGACTGCCGAAGGAAACGGTATCCTGGATCTGGATAAAATCAAGGGATGGCAATTTGAATTTTCACAGGGCAATGCTCTGTACCAGCAACCGAATGACACGGTTTACGGAGTCATCATTCTGGATGATCTGAAGTTGGAAGGGGTAGCCCCGGTTAATGTGGTATTTTTCAACGGTAAAGCAGTGCCCGGTACTGTAAATATGCATGTGGGCTGGAGCGGTGCCGTGGAATTAACGGATGAAGAGGACGCTCAGAATCAGGGTACGGGTTCCATAAAATGGACGACAGGCAGTGAATGGGACGGGGTGAATTTTGATCTTTCCCAACCCAAGAACATGTTGTACAACTGGGCGACGGATTCCGTACAATTTAAAATTAAGGCTCCGGCCGGAATCGGAGATCTGATGTTGATTTTCCATGATCCGGATGAAGACGGTGCCGCCAAGGATGATTATGCTTTCCAGGCTACCTATCTGTTAAAGGATTCCGTAATGCACTATGACGGGACATGGAAAGAAGTCAAAATTCCTCTGAGAGATTTTAACCGTTTTGCTGGAGTTTGGGACGGAGATTTAAATCAAATGGTCGACGGAGAATTCGATTCGACCAAAGTGGCCGGATTTGCCATCGCCGGAAACGGACAATCCGATAATTGGGGAAGCAATACGTATACCATATATCTGGATGATATTTGGACCGGTAATCCCGAGTTCGATTTCGTACCTCCGGCGCAAGTAACCGGCGTGGGTGCCGCTCCCGGTGAATTTTATAATCTGGTTTACTGGACCGATGTGGATGGCGAAAGCGGGGAAACTTATAATGTATATGCCAGCGAAGAACCGATCAGCGATGTGCATGCTCCCGGAGTGGAAGTGGTTGCCAGCGGTGTCGTTGAAGGGGAACAGACCGCTACCCATTGGTTGTACTATCCTCAGAACGATCATGTGATTTCTTATTACTATGCCGTGGAATGCGTGGATGCCTCGGGTAATGTGGGGCAGGCAGGTGTTTCCGATGCGGTTCAGAATACGGGTAAGGGAGTTCCGACGATTGCCGATCATGCTCCTGCCGGCTTTGCTGCCGACGGTAGTTTCGATGACTGGAACGGCATCAATCCCTGGACTCTAATGCCGTCGACGAATAATACGGCAGCCGGAGAGTTTACCGATGATGATGACCTGACGGCAACGGTCTGGCTGGCCTTGGATGAAGATAACCTGTATGTGGCTTGTGATGTGGCCGACAATGTGTTTTCCTATGACCCTGCCATGGTTGCTACTTGGTGGACACAGGATGCGTTTGAATTGTACCTCGGATTATGGGATCAGAACGGAAAGCCGATTCACAATTCGACTCCTGAAAACAGTAGAGGTGCGGAGCCGGATTACAAATTGATCTTTTTGCAGGATCGTTACTATAACGAATACAAGAATACTCATTTAGGAGTTGGTAATGCTCCGGAATTCACTCCTACGGATGCGAATTATTATTTTGAAGAATTCAGCGGTCAGGATTGGGCCTTAGAGGCTAGAATTCCTTTGGATTCGATCGCTTTTGGCGATGATGCCCGCTTCCATCCGGAACGGGGTATGCGAATTATGTTCGATCTGGTCTTCCACGATAATGACGGAAGTGGCTGGGAAGGGAATTTAACCTGGTCTCCCAATAACCATGATCTGGCCTATCTCAATCAGCATGAATGGACCTTTACCTGGATAGGGGATACGACCCATACGGCCACAGCTATAGGGGATGATCATCAACCGATCGTTACTTCTTTCGGTTTAAAGCAAAATTATCCGAATCCCTTCAATCCCTCAACCACGATTGAATACTCCATTGCCAAGGCCTCCAGGGTAACCATCGATGTCTATAATGTACTCGGGCAAAAAGTAAAATCGTTGATTGATGAGAAGCAGAATCCGGGAATTTATCAACTTAAGTTCAATGGTTCGGAATTATCCTCCGGAATTTATCTATATACGATTAAGGCCGGAAATTTCCACAAGACCATGAAGATGTTACTGGTTAAATAAATGTCAAGCCGGGAGGGGTCCGCAAGGGCCTCTCCTTATTTATAAACTTATAATGAAATATTCGGAAACGAACCGTATCGACAGGGAAAAGGGTAATTGTTATGAATGATTTCAAATCCCTTATGTACAAAGTACTCTTCGCTATACTGCTAACAGCTTCGCTTGGATATGGACAAACGACCGGGAAAATCGCCGGTCTGGTAATTGACGAATCGAGCAAAGAACCGTTAGCAGGAGCGAATGTTTATCTCGAAGGGACGAGCCTGGGTGCAGCCGTTGGAGTGGACGGTGATTTTTATATCATAAATGTGCCGTCCGGAACCTATACGCTTGTTGTTCAGATGGTTGGATATGAAACGAAGAAAATCCGGAACCTGCGCGTCTCCGTGAATCGCACATCCAATTTGGACATCACTCTCAAACCTACCATAATGACCGGTGAGGTAATTGAGGTGCAGGCAGAAAAGTTTGCAACCAAAAAAGACGAAACCAGTTCCATGCATACGGTTTCATCGGATCAGATTGCAGTGTTGCCGGTTGAAAATCTGGGATCGGTTGTGGCCATGCAGGCCGGGGTGGTAAAAGGCCATTTTCGTGGTGGGCGCAGTAATGAGGTCTCCTACCTTATCGATGGCTTGCAGGTGGATGACGCCTTCGGTGGTGAAGGCAGAGTCGTTGATATTGAAAATGAAACTATTGAGGACCTGGAAATTATAACCGGTACTTTTAATGCCGAATACGGCCGGGCTATGAGCGGTGTGGTAAATGCCGTAACCAAAAGCGGTAGCGACCAGTTCCATGGCAGTGCTTCGGCGAGTATGGCCAATTACCTTACGGCTCACAATGATATCTTTATCGGTTTGAAAAAGAGTGAATTAAACCGTAATCAGGATTATAAATTTCAGTTCAGTGGTCCGATTGTCAAAGGGAAACTTCATTTTTTCCTCAATACCCGTTATCAGGATAATAAAAATTATTTAAACGGAATCAGACGCTTTGAAGTAAACGACTATAGTGATTTCAGCAGTACCGATCCTTCCGGATGGATATCCCAGCACACAGGAGATAATACGTATACGCCAATGAATAACAGCCTGAACTATTCTGTTTTATCCAAGTTATCCTATCAGATGAGTAATAAGGTCCGTACCTCTTTGTTATATACACGGAATCAGGATATATGGCATCCCTATATCCACTCCTTTAAATATAATCCCGATGGCAGAGCCGCATCTCATCATACCAGTGATTTAATTGCATTTGATGTGAATCATACCCTGGCCAGCAGCCTTTTTTATGAGTTGAAAATTTCCTATCTAACCAATTACAGCGGCTATTATCTGTATAAAAATCCGACAGATCATAGATATATTTATGATGCTTTTCTCGGTAATATCACGGAGACAGGATTCTATACCGGCGGGCAGATGAAAGACCATAGCGAATCCCGGCAAAAGGACTTCAATGCAAAATTTGACATTTCCTGGCAGTTGAATCAACATCATTTGATTAAGAGCGGACTCTTATATACGATTCATGACCTGAAAAATGAATGGACACCTGTTCAGAGTGATTCGACAATACCCATCGATTCTTTGAGTCTTTATTATATTGATGAAAATGGCAAACGGGTGTATTACAATTATAAACCGATCATCTATCCCGATAATTCGGTGGCATCGGATATCTACCGGGTAAAACCTCTGGAATTTTCTTCTTATATTCAGGACAAGATGGAATTTGCAGATATGGTCATCAATTTCGGATTACGGTTTGATTATTTTGATCCGAAATCCACCTATCCCTCGGAACGACGTAATCCGGCGAATCAACTGAATTTTTACAAGAAAGATGCTCAGGGCAATATCGTTCTTGATAACAACGGACAACCGGTGCTGGACGAATCCAGAATGTCCCGATATCCCAAAGCGAAACCACAAATGCAAATCAGTCCCCGCTTCGGTTTAGCCTATCAGTTGGGAAGAAAAGCCGTGCTGCATTTTAGCTACGGTCACTTTTTCCAGATGCCACCCATGTACGCTTTATATCAGAACCACTCTTTTTTGGTGGCACCATCCGATTTTTCGACTATGATGGGCAATGCCCGTTTAAAAGCTCAAAAAACGGTTCAATATGAGATCGGATTATGGCAGCAGATCACCACTGCCATGAGTCTGGAAGTATCACTATATTACCGGGATATTTATGATTTGTTAAGTACAAAAGTAATCAGCACCTTTAACCAGATTGAGTACGGTCTCTATACCAATAAAGATTACGGGAATTCCCGGGGCCTCGAAGTAAAGTTCGAATATAACAGCGGACCCTGGCAGGTCTTTCTTAATTACACCCTGCAATATACACGGGGCAATGCCGATAACCCGACCCAGACCTTTGATCGCGCCGGTCGAAGCCAGGATCCGGTGAATAAGCTGATTCCCATGAGCTGGGATCAGCGGCATACGTTGAATGCCACGGTCGGTTATCACAAAGGGCGTTTCGGCTCAACTTTAACCGGATATTATAATTCAGGTACTCCTTATACCTGGTCACCGATCCTGTTAAATCCGGTTTCCAGAGTAAACCTCTTTCCGAACAATGCACCCATTCCGGGTTCTTATACCGTTGATATGAACGCCTACTACAGATTCCCGCTCTTTAAAGGAATCGATGGCCGACTGACCCTCTCTATATACAATTTACTGGATCGTTTGAATGCCCAGTGGGTCTACGGTTCCACGGGGCAGCCTTATACAACCATTATCCAGGAATCCGACCGCTCCAACCATCGCAGTGATTTCAATACTTATGAAGATCGGATTCATAACCCCTCGGCATATGCGGCTCCCCGAATGGTTAAACTCGGGTTTGGGGTTCTTTTTTAAAGGGTAGAATAATAGAGAAACAGAAACACTTTAAGGATACATTAATATGAAGCGTCTACCAATAATCTTGATGATGATTATTTTGACAACCAGTCTTCTTTGGGCCCAGGGACGTCCCTATGAAGGTCCGGATGATCCGGCCGGTGACATAGAAGCCGAGCGGGAAGGGTATATGAACGGTAATCGTATTCTGTTATATTTTCAGAATACGACCGAATTGGCCAAATGGACGGAAAGCTATCGGGGCTCCGCCTGGTCCCGATGGCCGGATAATGACCAGGGCGTCCGGATGTTGGATGGTATTGCCTTGCTCATCGGAGCCAAGGTTTTTATTAAAGACGATTCCATTCCGGTGACGGACCCAGATGATATTGCTGCAGGACGATACGACCACGAACTCTATTTTCTTCAAACCAGCTACCGGGAAGAAATGGATACTAATCCCACGGGTACGGTGGAATGGGGATTATATCCTGTCTATGGATATTTTAATGAATTTAGCGAGTATCCGGCCATGAGTAATCACACCGAAAGTTGGCCGACCGCCGGTTGGCCCTCCAGAGGAAATTCTTTGAAATGGCCGGGAGAGTGGAACGGCCGGTTCGGACGAGGAGTGATCTATGCGGATCTGGAGACCTACTTCGTAGCTAACGATGCCCAGGATCAGGAGTATCTAGGTCCTGAGGATCATGTAAAATATTATCCGCGGCCCGGAATTAAGATAGGTGATAAGCGCCCTCAGGTTACCATCCAGAAAGGAAGTCCCTGGGGTGGAATCGGTATACGTGTTTCCCAACGTGGCTTCCAATGGAACAACCCTCAGGCCCGGGACGCTATTTTCTGGGAATATAGTATTGCCAATATCTCGGATTATGATTTACCCCGGGTTGTCTTCGGCTATTGGGTGGATAACGGCATTGGCGGGGAATCCGATGATGAACTCGGTTATTTCGATACGTTTATCGATATGGCCTACTCCTGGGATATCGACGGTAAAGGAGTTGCCGGTCTGCCTACAGGCACCATGGGCTTTGCCTATTTGGAAAGTCCGGGAATTCCCTATGACGGTAAAGATAATGATGATGATGGAATTGTAGATGAAAGAAGAGATAATCCGGCCGGAGAGAAGGTTGGCCCCCTGGGAAATATATCCAATGTCGACAAGTTTTTGGCAGCTTACAATTTGAAAATGGATGATTTGCATGACCATTTTGAAGGCGATGAAGATCAGGATTGGGAAGATGGAAACGATTTGAATCATGACGGTATCTATCAATCCAACGAATTCGCCGGAGACGATGTGGGCCTCGACGGTGTTGGGCCGACCGAACTCAATTACCACGGACCCGATGAAGGGGAATGCAACCATAAACCCGATTTCTTGCAGGGCCAGGGCTGTGAACCCAATTTTGATGCAACCGATGTTACTGAATCCGATATGGTCGGTCTGACCGCCTTTTACATGTTTCCGGTTCCGCAACATAAGCCCCCGTTCAAGAACTGGTTTCGCAACGATCAATCCATGTGGGAATTAATCGGACAGGATTCGTTGGTTGATTACCTGGGGAATATATCCAATCTGATCGAAACCTTTGCCTCCGGTCCTTTTCCCCTTTACCAGGGGACGGAAGAGCACATATCCATGTCCGAACTTCATTCCTACGATGCACTGGAAGGCTTGAATTCCGATACGCATAATGCGCCCGCACTCTATGAAAATAAACGCATTGTACAGGTTATTTACGAAAAGGATTATCGTTTTGCCCAGCCGCCTAAGATGCCGACTCTGACCGCTACGGCGATGGACGGGAAAGTAATATTGACCTGGGATAATATTTCCGATACCCGAACGCGTGATCCTTTTCTGGGCAACGTGAACGATTTTGAGGGTTATAAGCTATTTCGGGCTACGGATAAAAAAATGGCCGATGCCACGGTGATCACCGACGGCTTTGGTACGGCCAGTATTCTGAAGCCGATTTTTCAATGTGATAAAAAAGACGGAATTCACGGATTTGCCAATTTCGGAGCTATCAACGGCGCCGAATATAATTTAGGTTTCGATACGGGCATTGTTCATCATTTCATCGATAAAAATGTTCAAAACGGCCGTACCTATTATTACGCGATTGTGGCCTATGATTACGGCGCTCCGGATATCGGGCCAGGTATATCTCCCTCCGAGAATAATATAGTGATCGAATTGAATGAAGCGGAAGAAGTGCGCCGTTTACCGGACGGTACCTTGGCCATCGGGCAAAATGTGGCGATTGTAACCCCTCACCAGGAAGCCCCGGGCTATGAACCCCCCTCGGTAGAGGAAGAGGACAACCAGAATGTGCTGGGTTCGGGTACGGTCTCTGCTGAGATTCTGGCTAAAAACAGCCTTAAAGTGAATCATGAATATAAAGTTAAATTCAATTTGGATACCCTTTACCATGTCCCGGACTATGACCATGGGATGCTATACACAAATGATGGCATCCGTGTTTACGATATGAGTAATCATAACGAATTGGTCTATGAGGAATCTCCCACCTCTTTCACCTACAACAACCTGGTTTATCACGATACCTTGAACTATTGGACGTTTCAGGTGAAAAAGAGTATCAGTACGGATGTATTTGATGGAATTCGACTCAATCTTTTCTTCCCCGGTGAAACGGCTCGTTACGATGCCGAAAAATCGGGCTGGTTGGTGGGTAATAGTTCTCTCTCCATCTATCCAGACAAAGAAGAAAAGAATTATTTTCCCTGGGATTACGATATAATTTTTACGGATAATGACTCGGCCTATATCGGGCGGATTCCATCCCAGAATATTCGCGATGAACAGGGGGAACGTATTTCAAGAAGCCATTTACTGTTTCACCAGCCCTTTCGATTCTATGTGTTGAATAAGTCTTTCATCGATTCGGGCGGTGCCTTCGAAAAAATGGATTTGGTGGTTCATGATGAGAATCATAATCTGAAATATGACTGGGATGAAGATCGAATTCTGGTTGGTGCGGTTAATTCCTCGGGACGTTGGGCAGGTACGGCTTTCGCCCTTGATTTTAAACTGATTGCCGATAGCACCGCTTTACCCAAAGCAGGTGATGTGTATCGCATCATCCAGCAGCGTCCTTTCTGGTCGAGTGATTCCATAACCTTTAAGATTAATCCGGAAAGCGACTTAAATACGGCAAAAATCTCTGAATCAATGGCGGATATCAAGGTCGTTCCTAATCCTTATGTGGCCAGCAATTCCATGGAACCGGCTGTTTCCAACCCGCTTCTTAACCAGAGACGCCGATTAATGTTTACCCATATTCCGGCACAATGCACAATTAAAATTTTTACAGTCAGTGGCATACTGGTTGATGAAATCGATGTGAATAATCAGCCCGATAACGGCATGGTTCATTGGGACTTAACTACCAAAGAGGGTCTGGAAATAGCTGCCGGAATGTATATCTATTATGTGAAATCCACGGCAACCGGTGATGAAAAAATCGGGAAGTTTGCGGTTATAAAATAAAAACTTAGCGCATATCTGTTTTAGGAGTTTGCCATGTTGAAGAAAATATTAATTACTCTGTCCATAATCTTGATGACAGTAGGATTATCCTTTGCTCAGAAACCCTATCGTGTCGGAACAACGGCTGCCGATTTTTTATCCATCGGCTACGGTAGCGCCGGTATTGCCATGGGAGATGCGCAGGTAAGTATGGTGGAAGATATCTCCGGTATTTATTGGAATCCGGCCGGTATGGCCTTTATGAAAAAAAATGAAGCCCAATTCATCTACCAGCCCTGGATTGCCGATATTAATACGGCAATGGTAGGAGTAGGTGTCGTTCTTCCGGATATCGGTACACTCAGCCTGGGTGCGGTGAGTGCCAATTACGGGGATATTCCGGTTACCAATATGGATGCCCAGGAAGGTACCGGTGAATTATATCATGCCAGTGAATATGCTTTTAGTTTATCCTATTCCCGCCTGCTTACCGAATGGTTTGCCTTTGGAAGCAGTATCAAATACATCAATTCCAACATCTGGCATACATCGGCTAATGCGGTCGCCCTTGACCTGGGCGTCATCGTTAATACCTTTTTCTTTTCCCCGACAAAAAACAGGGCCGACGGGATGAAAATCGGTATGAGTATTGCCAATTACGGCACCCGAATGCAATATAACGGTCTGGATATCGTTTATCCTATTGATCCCATTCCCTCGGAACATGGAAATTATAGTGATGTGCCCGGGCAATACCGCATGTCGTCATGGGAATTGCCGCTGATTTTCAGAATCGGGGTTTCCCTCAATGCCGTTAAAACCGAGCAACACAGGATTACTGTGGAACTGGATGCCCTGCATCCCAATAACAGTGCCGAATATATCAATCTCGGCGCAGAATATGCCTTAACGCTTCCTTCTACCGGAATTTTCTACTTGCGCACGGGATATAAAGCTTTGGGCCTGCCCGATTCGCAATATGGTATGACCTTCGGAGTGGGATTTACCAAGTACTTAATGAATAATATCTCTTTAAAAGTCGGTTACGCATTCCGGAATATCGGTGTATTGGGAGCTTCCAACAGTTATTCCATGTCGATTGTGTTCTGAGCGGATAATCAGTCAGGATAAAACGAATAATCGACCGAAAAGTTAGATCTAAGCCAAAGATGAAGCCGTATTCCCCGACCCTGCACGAGTTGGGGAATACTTAATTATGATGAGATCGATTTATAAAATAGCAGTAAATCATTGAAAAAAATTACCAATGAATCAATAGCTAATGTATTTTATATTGAAAAACTTATCGCACCGAAAAATGAATTTGTATAAACAATACGTTATTATTTTCTTCTCCCTGATTTTAATCTGGCAATGCAACCGTCAACCGGAACATGTCTCTGAAACAATTCTCGCTAAAATCGGCTATAAGACGATTTCGGTAAATGAGTTTATTCGAAGGTCGGAGTATACCATTCGGCCTAAATATTGCCGGGGAGACAATTACATTCACCGTAAAATCGTTCTGAATAGTCTAATTGCCGAAAAATTATTGGCAATAGACGCCGGAGAACAAAATGCCTTAACACAGAATGAAGAATTTAATTTATATATTAAAGGACGAAAAGAGCAGGCCATGCGCCAGTGGCTCTATGAGAAGGTAGCCGAAGAAAAGGTGCATTTATCCCGAGATGAGATCAACGAAACATACAAAAATGCGGGACGGGTCTATGATGTTTCTTATCTGACAATTCCCAATAAAACTATAGCCATAGAACTAAAAGACCAACTGCATAGTAGAGAAATTACTTTTGACGAATTATATCGAACCGTCAGCGGGAAAGATACGATTCCGAGACGGATTATTAATTTTACAACGAAGGATATAGATGAAGTAAACGAAGCGCTGTATTCCAAACCGGTTTCCAAAGAGACCATTCTCGGCCCATTGGAAATCAGTAAGCATAGTTATTTGTTGTTGAAGGTCAATGGTTGGACGGATCATCCCGCAATGAGCGCCTCTCAACAAGAAGACCGTTTAAAACAGGTGGAAGATAAATTAAAAGAGCGGCAGGCCCTTACTCTGTACCGTCGATATGTACACCGGATTATGAAAAATAAAACCTTAAAATTCAATGAACCGATCTTTAGGGAAATGGTGCAAATTTTGGGCTCTGAATACTATAAGACCAAGCAGGAAAAAAAGAAAGTATTCAACCAGAAATTCTGGAATAAAGACCGGTCGGATATGGTCCTGGATGATGCTGAAAGTAAATTGAACCACTTAGAATCCGAAATTTTTTTCACTGTTAATCGTACACAATGGACCGTTAAAAATTTTCTGGAGGCTATTAAAGTCCATCCGTTGATCTTCAGACGAAAGAAGATGCCTAAGAAACAATTTGCCCGTGAGTTCAAATACGCTGTGGTCGATTTGGTAAGAGATCACTATATAACAAAGGATGCTTATGACAGGGGATATGACAGGGTTAATTTGGTACAACGTAATATGAACATGTGGCGTGATAATCTATTGGCTCTTTACCGGAAACGGTACTTATTGGCCCAATGGGGAGTGAAGGGTAAATCGAATGAAGAAATGATTCGGCTTTACCTGGACCCTTATCTGAAAAAATTGCGTGAAAAATATTCGGCTGAAATTTATATCAACACGGATGCCTTTGAGAAAATTAAATTGACGGGGATCGATTTGTTTGTTATCCAACCCAACAGGGCTTTCCCGGTTATTGTACCCTCCTTCCCGCAACTGACCTTACATGATAAATTGGACTATGGACAAAAATTGGATGTTTCCAAAACAAAAGATGACTAAAGGTTGAGGCCTGCAATGGAAAAAAAGTATTCCCTAAGACTTAAGAGTATGTTTTTACTTATCTTTTTATGCTTTATCAGTACCGGGGTCGGTCAGGATATGGATAGCCGGGTAAAAGAGCTTGTGAGACGGATGACTCTGGAAGAAAAAGTCGGGCAAATGACTCAAATAGCCCTGTCCGCTATTTCTACTTCTCATGATCCGTTAAAATTTGAGAATCATCTTAATCTGAAAAAGGCCAGAGACATAATTGTCAGGCATCATGTCGGTTCCATTTTGAATACAGGTGGTTCAGCCAATAGCGCTCAAAATTGGCGGACAACCCTGACCACCCTGCAAAAAATGGCTGTTAAACAAACCAGGCTGAGTATTCCTATTATTTACGGGATTGATGCCATCCATGGTGCCAATTATATCAAAGAAGCCACGCTGTTTCCCCAGGCGGTGGCCATGGCTGCCACCTGGAATCCTGATTTGGTGCAACAAGCAGCACGGATTACCGCGGAAGAAATTAAAGCGGTTGGGATTCCTTGGAATTTCAACCCGGTTTTAGGTTTGGGACGGCAACCGTTGTGGCCGCGCTTCTGGGAAACTTTCGGTGAAGATTCATACGCTGCTTCCGTTTTTGCCCGTTTTTATGTAAAAGGGATTGAATCCGTTAGGGGAGTCGCTGCCTGTATGAAGCACTATTTGGGGTACAGCGTGCCCCGTACCGGCCATGATCGGACACCGGCAGAGCTATCGGAACGAACGATTCGGCAGCTATTTTTACCCCCCTTTAAAGCGGCCGTGGATGCCGGTGTTCTGACAGCAATGATTAATTCCTCCGAGATCAGTGGCATTCCTCTTCATTCCAGTACATATTATGTAACACATGTCCTGCGTGATGAACTCGGCTTTAAGGGATTTGTGGTCAGCGATTGGGCCGATATTGAAAATTTATATAAACGTGAAAAAGTAGCTGCCAACCGCCGGGAGGCAATAAAGATGGCTGTTCTGGCCGGCGTCGATATGAGCATGGTTCCCATGGATTTATCCTTTTATAATACATTGATAGATCTGGTCCATGATGGTGAAGTCCCGGAAGCGCGTATTGATCAGGCAGTCAGTCGTATCCTGAGGGTAAAATTTGAACTGGGACTTTTTGATCATCCTTTCCCGCCTAAAAATTCTAAAATAATTATTGGTGCTTCTTCTTCAAAAAATATAAGTCTCGAAGCAGCTCGTGAAGCGATTACTTTGCTCAAAAATGAAAAAAATCTTTTGCCCTTGAGCCATCACCAAAAGATACTAATTTGTGGGCCGGCCGCGAACAAATATCAATCGCTCAACGGAGGCTGGACTTATATCTGGCAGGGTAACCGGGAAGATTTATTTCCTGAAGAGGATCAAACAATCTTGCAGGCTCTTCAGGCCCAGGCCAAAAACGATATAATTACTTTCGTCCCGGGGACGGACTTCAACCGGGAATTAAATATCCCGGCTGCGGTTAAAGCGGCTGAAAAAGCCGATGTGGTGATTGCTTGTGTGGGGGAAGCGGCTTACTGCGAAAGTGAGGGGAATATCAAAGATCTAACCCTTCCGGAACCTCAAATACGCCTGGTTGAAGAGCTGGAAAAAACAGGTAAGCCGATCATTTTGATTCTGGCCGAAGGGCGACCGCGTATCATTAACCGAATAGCAGACAAGGCGGCGGCTATATTGATGGCTTACTATCCCGGGCCGCAAGGCAGTAAAGCAATCGTTGAAATCTTGTTCGGAACAATCAATCCCAGCGGAAAGCTGCCCTTTACGTACCCCAGATTTGTAAATGACCTGGTTACTTATGATCATAAACCAAGCGAAGAAAGCGGAAGCAATCAGTACAATCCACAATTTAAATTCGGTAGTGGCTTGAGTTATACGAATTTTAAATATAATCGGCTTAAATTGAATCGTAAAACGTTGCAAAAAGGGGATTCGCTCTTGATCTCTGTGGAAGTCGAAAATACGGGTGCCCGGCAGGGGAAAGAGGCGATCCTGGTATTTCTCAGCGATGAAGTACGAAGTGTCACCCCCCCTGTTAAGCAGTTAGTACGATTTAAAAAGATTACACTGCAACCCGGGGAAACGAAGGAAGTGAGTTTTACACTTCATTCGTATGACTTGTCATTTATTGGCAGAGATCTCAAACGCATTACAGAGCCGGGTAAATTTCTCATTTCCATAGGCAATCTAAAAAAAGAATTCGTATTAAAATAGTCACGTTCGGTAAAGGATAGCAATCCCGTGAACCTGATTTCATCTCAACCCGTGAGCAGGCCTGTGAACTCCAAAATCTATATCCTGTGTATCGTCTTCTTCTTTTCGGCTTGTGCCACTCCCAATCAAACTGAAAAGAAAAAACAACCGGAAGTGGATCCTTTTGTTCAAAATGAACTGTTGAGTAAAACAATTAATTTCGGCAATGCTCTCGAAGCACCTGATGAAGGCGAATGGGGAGTGGTCCTACAAGCGAAATATTTTTCTCTGGTCAAAGCGGCCGGTTTTACGGCCGTGCGCTTGCCGATCCGCTGGTCGGCGCATTGTCAAATAGACAGTCCCTTTACGATCCACAGTGTATTCATGCAAAGAATTGATTGGGCCGTCAACCAGGCCGAAGAAAACCACCTGGCCCTGATAATAGATCTGCACCATTTTAATGAAATTTTCAGCAATCCCGAGAGGGAACATGGTAAGTTTTTAAGCCTTTGGCAACAGATTGCGGAACATTATAAAGATCGGGATAGCAGTCTTTTTTTTGAGATTCTCAATGAGCCGCACGACCGGTTAACGGAAGACCTCTGGAATACCTACCTGAGTGATGCTCTTGAAGTGATTCGTCACAGCAACCCTGTGCGCACGGTAATTATCGGCACGGCTCAATGGGGAGGTATCGGCAGCCTGCAAAAATTGATAGTCCCGGAAACAGATCAAAATCTCATCGTCACGATACACTATTATAATCCTTTTCATTTTACGCACCAGGGGGCCTCCTGGGTGCAAGGAAGCGAGCAATGGCTGGGTACAGAATGGACAGCCAGCCCTCAGGAAAAACAATCTGTTGTGGATGATTTTCGGAATATAGCGAATTGGGCTGATTCCCATAAGCGACCGATTTTTGTCGGTGAGTTCGGTTCCTATAGCAGGGCGGATATGGATTCCCGGATACGGTGGACCACTTTTGTCCGGGAAGTGGCAGAAAAAAATCATTTCAGTTGGGCCTACTGGGAGTTTTGTTCCGGATTTGGCGTCTATGATCCCCGGAGTGATACATGGAAAGACGCTTTGCTACAGGCTCTCATTCCATAAATTTCTGTTCCGTGAAGGTAATTCTATGCTATCGCATGAAGTGACAAAGGCTCTTCTGCTTGGTCAGCCCACCAGCCGCATTCCGGTTCATCTCTATATTTCTCCCTGGGCCAGAGAATTCTATCCCGAAGTATGCCGCCGGATCGAAAAAATTTGTTCAACGGATATCGCTAGCTGCCATCTAAAAGGGTATCGTTCTATTACAAAGTTAAGCACCAATCTGTATGAGGATCGCTGGGGATGCCGCTATACCCAGCTGGGCTATCCCCAAGGAGCTTTAATACAGGACTTGAAAGACTGGGTAAAGGTAAACCCACCCTATGAAGAATTAAAAATATTCGATAAAAAGGGGTATGATTCGATTCAAAGACAGCATGAAGAAAACAA
The DNA here is from genome assembly GCA_026983775.1 of Calditrichia bacterium. Taxonomy (GTDB): domain Bacteria; phylum Calditrichota; class Calditrichia; order Calditrichales; family Calditrichaceae; genus JALSTK01. The sequence continues at coordinate 14,019 of JALSTK010000164.1, read as the reverse complement.
TCTGTTCTTGCTTTCCGCTTGTGAAGTACATCCCTGGGAACGTTACCAACTGATCAGGGGAAATCAACAAGCATTTACGGATTTAATCCATCAATCAAAAGAATTTCATGGGTTACTTGAGAAGATTCATAATTTTTATCGAACCGAATTGGAAGCCTGGGCGAACTCCGATGTGGATGCTCTGGTATTGAAAGATGACTGGGGAAGTGCGAAGCAGCTAACCGTAAACCCGGAAATGTGGCGCCAAATCTTTTTGCCGCTCTATCGGGAGTATGCGCAAATAGCCTGTGCCCATGATAAATTCATTTTCTTTCATTCGGATGGATATGTTTTACCCATTCTAAAGGATCTTATTGAGCTGGGAGTACATGCCATTAATGTGCAGCTCACTTCCATGCCCGTTGAAGAAGTTTTGAAAAAAATCGATGGGAAAGCCGTATTTTGGGGAATCTATGATTTAGCGGAAATTATCGCGTCTTACCGGAGTACAGATGCAGTAGAGTTTTTGAAAACTCTTTTATCGAAGTTAGCTGATTATAGTGTGCCTTTTATTGCCAGACTGGCCTTCGATTACGGATCAAATCCGGAGACAGTGCGAGAATTAGCTGAAAATCTATGTAAAAATAATGATCCCGGGAGAATATAAAATTGCCTTAATTCGGAATCAGTATTATTTTTAGTATGATTACTGATATACTTTTTAAAGATTTCGGGAAATTGATTTGCTATTTCTTTGCAAGGTGAAAATGGATAGGAGAAATAAAAAAGATGCAATTAAATAAAGAATTTTGTCTTGGGATTGATATTGGCGGAACCAACACGGCTTTTGGCTTGGTCGACAGAGAAGGGAACTGTATCAGGGAATTTATCTTACCGACTGAGGCGGAACTTGGGCCGGAAGCCTTGCTGGAACGTCTTTTTAAACAATTTAAGGATGAAAATAATCCGGATGAAATTCATCGTTTTTTAAAAGGAATTGGCATCGGTGCGCCCAACGGAAACTATTTTAACGGATTCCTAGATAATCCACCCAATCTGCCCTGGGGCAAAGTTGACTTAGTTAACCTGGTTCATCGGTATTATGACTTGCCGGTACGGATAACTAATGATGCCAACGCCGCGGCCCTGGGAGAGATGCGTTTCGGTGCAGCAAAAGGAATGAAGCATTTTATTGAAATTACGCTGGGAACCGGTCTTGGCAGCGGAATTGTAGTCAACGGACAAATCGTTTACGGGCATGACGGCTATGCCGGAGAGATGGGGCATGTTACCGTAGTGCCGGACGGAAGGATCTGCAATTGCGGCAAAAGAGGATGTCTTGAGACCTATGCTTCTGCAGAGGGTATTAAACGAACGGTCATGGAATTGTTAACGGATCAGGTGATTGATTCCAGGCTACGGGATATTTCATTTGAACAGCTTACTTCGAAAAAAATCTATGAGTTGGCTCTGGAGAACGATCCGATTGCTGTTCAGGCTTTTGACCATACGGCCCGGCTATTGGGAAGAGCCATGGCCGACGCAGCGGCCTATTTGAGTCCCCAGGCCTTTATTCTCTTTGGCGGACTGGTTAAGGCTGGTGATCTTTTATTTAAACCGCTTAAAAAATATTTGGAAGAGAACCTGCTCTATATATTCAAAAATAAAATTCGTATTTTACCTTCCGGTTTGCCGGAAGCCCAGGCGGCAATTATAGGAGCGGCTGCTCTTATTTGGTACGACTTAAACCATTTTTAAGAAAGGCTCTACCGGGGTTCTTGTGAAGTCATATATTAAATAAAGACTGACAATATGATTTTACTGCTTCGTTCATTTTACATTTAATAATAAAGTATCCGAAGGATACTAATGTAAGTAGCCACAGGCGGGGCCTGTGGTAAAGCGGTAAAAGCGAGGGTGACGCTGAAGGCGTCGAATTTGGAACACAGAGCATTCTAACCCCTATACATTGAAAGGCCTGGTTTATTTTACCGCTTCGCTGTAACCTTATTCGGTTGTATCTTGCCCACCGGCTTCGCTCCTGCCCGGCGGCTGACGGGTGTGGCTACTCATATTACGTCACTTCGTGATGATTTAAAGATAGGGTGTGAATTAAATCTAATTTTTTAGAAAAATGATTTAAGGATGGCATTTTTGCGGCGTTTAACCACAAAAAACTCAGTAGAGCCTTAAAAGACAGAGGCGTCTGCTTAGTCTGAAAAAAAGCAGGCTCTTTAGTTTGAAATTTTCAGTATCCTTCCCTTACCTCATTATGATTCGTCTATTGATGGCTATCTTATTTTGAAGCGGAAACCGTTTTGGAATAATTTATTTTGACTTTCTTCGATAAACCGCCGGATATTTTCAACCGAAATTGCAAAGGTAATGCCGTAGATTACGGTTAACTGGCGGTCTACATAGATATCACCTTTATAGGGATGATTTCGTGCTAATTCGGTCAGACTGGCTCCCGGATCGGGGCGTAAAATGTATTCTTCCTTTGCGGAAAGCGCATTGGCAATTCCCACCAATTCGAAATGGGGCGGGCCGTCGCGCAGGGCCAGGATAATACCCCCGCTGATTCCCCGATGTAAAGTAGCATCTAAAAGAAAATCATGCATCTTGTTACGGTTGGGTGAACTGACTATGGCCGTAGAAACCATTTTTTTGCCGTTAGGATAGCCGATTGAATATACAAACGTACCCCAATCCAATTCCGAAGCGTGTCCCCAGGGATAGGTAAAAGGGACAATGGGAACTTCGGGTATTCTTTCCAGAATTACACCGATCAGGGCCAGATCCTTCTTTTTGTCAAGATGGATGACCTGAATCCGTGTTTTGGGTGGAGTGGAGGGAATATTTATATTACGCTTGATTTTAATCGATATACTTTGGATAAAAGGCGATGGATGTCCGGAAAGGTCCAAAAAATATTGTATGAGTGTGTCCGGCTCGGAAATGATATGTGCGCAGGTTAAAAATAATAACTTGTTACCCTCCGCAGAAATCAGGGTTGAAGTACCGGTAGCCGGTTTCTGGCTGATGGCGTTCTGAATGGCCGTCTTTTTTACGGAAAATGAAGGTTGCTGTATATCGGCCCTGGTAATGGCCTGTTCCATACTGAAAGCATAGGTTTTGTAAAAAGTCAAAGAGGTTATCAGGCGGACGGTCTGCGTGATTTGTTTCAGATATTTCGAAGTGGGAGAAACGGGGAATTCCGAATCATAACGTCCGTCCACATAATGTCTGTTTTCTTGTACGGCAGTTGCTTTTTCATATCTGGGGATACAACTATGTAAGATAAAAAGCAGACTGAGGATACTTAATAAAATTCTCATATTTTTTCCTACTATTTAATCAAACAGACAGAACTTTTTCTTTTTCTATCGTCTACAGGTAGTATACGAAAAAATCATCAAGATTATTCAATAAATTTAAGAGAATATGATTTGGAAAGAAACTCGGGAGGCAATCGTTAAGTAAAAAAGACGAATTTTAAAAATAGGTTTACAAAGATATAAAATTTTTGTAATTTGTTACGGAAACCGTAACAGATCAGGATACCATGGCGGCATCGACAAAATTATCCACCAGCGTCAAGGCACTTTGTTACCTGGCAGAGCATGGCAGAAGGGAACAAACCAGTACGGCCATTGCTGCCGGGATTGGCGTGAATGCTTCTAAATTGCGCAAATTACTTTCCATGATGGGGAACAGTGGTATTGTGCATAGTTCCAAAGGCACTCAGGGCGGATTTATATTGGCGCGAAAACCCGAACAAATTCATTTACAGGAAATTTATTGTGCCGTTGAAGATCGCAGGGCTTTTCATATGGATGTGCATTATGTAAACGGGCAGCATTTACCGGATACAGTCAAAATTAACAATTTTTTCCTGGACTTTTTTGCTGATATTCAGAATGATATCGAAAATAAGATGAAAAAAATCAGCCTGAAAATGATTATGGATCAGGCTTTACACTAAAATACGATATAACGGAGGAGAGAATAATGTTCGATTCAAAAACCCTCGGCGAGTTGGGGATTAAGGCTCAAAATTTCGGTTCTTCAACCGGACTCAAATGGGGAAGTACCACTTCGGAAGGGGAATTAAAGATTTCATCGCCTACGGACGGCAAGATGATTGCAACGGTTTACCAGGCCTCGGAAAAGGATTACGATCATGTGGTAGAGACGGCTCAGCAAGCTTTTACATATTGGCGAACCGTACCGGCTCCCAAGCGGGGCGAAATTGTACGTCAGATCGGATTGCGGTTAAGGGACTACAAAGATCCATTGGGCCGTTTAGTTTCTTACGAGATGGGCAAATCTTTGCAGGAAGGCTGGGGCGAGGTTCAGGAAATGATCGATATATGTGATTTTGCCGTCGGTCAATCGCGGATGCTCTATGGTTTCACCATGCATTCGGAACGACCCAGCCATCGTATGTATGACCAGTACCATCCCTTGGGTCCGGTGGTGACCATCTCCGCATTCAATTTTCCGGTTGCAGTCTGGGCCTGGAATGCCATGATTGCTGCCGTTGCCGGTGATGTCAATATCTGGAAGCCTGCTTCCAAGGTTCCGTTGACAGCTATAGCGGTTCAAAATATTATTTCCGAAGTGTTGAAAGAAAACGATATCCCGGAAGGCGTTTTTAATCTGGTAATCGGCCGCGGATCGTCGATAGGAGAAAAGATTCTGCATGATACACGCATTCCTCTGGTGTCTTTGACCGGGTCTATCCGGGTCGGACGTCATGCCGGTCAGGTAATTGCCGGCAGATTAGGTAAATATATCCTGGAACTGGGTGGAAATAATGCCATTATTCTCACTCCGGATGCCGATCTTAAACTGGCCATCCCGGCCATAGTATTCGGTGCCGTGGGTACGGCCGGTCAGCGCTGCACTACAACCCGTAGGCTCATTATTCATGAATCGATATACAAAGAGGTGGAGCAGTCTCTGATAAATGCTTATAAAAGCATCCGTATCGGGGATCCGTTGGATGAAAAGAATCACATGGGTCCGCTCATCGACAGCGGTGCGGTCAAAACCTATGTGGATGCTCTGGAACGGGTTCAGAAGGAAGGCGGGAAGATCATTTTCGGAGGCCGGCTAAAGCAGGGCCCGGGATATGAATCCGGTTGCTATGTAGAACCGACTCTCGTAGAAGCGCAAAATCACTATGAAATCGTTCAGGAAGAAACCTTTGCACCGATTTTGTACCTCATTAAGTACAGCGGTGATGTACAGAATGCCATCGACCTTCAAAATAACGTGGTTCAGGGTCTGTCTTCCTCCATATTTACCAATAATTTGCAGGAGGCCGAGACCTTCCTGTCCGCCTGGGGTTCGGATTGCGGCATTGCCAATGTAAACATTGGTACCTCCGGTGCCGAGATCGGCGGTGCTTTTGGCGGCGAAAAAGATACCGGCGGCGGACGGGAATCCGGTTCGGATGCCTGGAAAGCCTATATGCGTCGACAAACCAATACGATTAATTACGGTAAAGAAATGCCCCTGGCTCAGGGGATTAAGTTTGATATTTAATTTTCAGACCTGGTTTATCTGACCGTGTATTGACGAAATATAGCGTAGACTTTGCAATCCCCTCTGTTTTTATCCCGAACAGAGGGGATTTTTTTCGATTAGTGACTTGTTTTGGCTCAAGATCAACATTCTGATTGAATTCATTTTTTCTTCTCTTTAATTTGAACCGGATTTTTTTTAGGTTCTTTTTAAACAACGATAGCGGGAATAAGTTGACCTATAAGAAAATATTTAAATTTTGGTATCCATTGGCTGCCACATGGCTGATGATGTCCGTTGAAGGTCCGTTTTTAGCTGCTATTATCGCCCGCATGCCCAATCCCAAATATAATCTGGCGGCGTATGGGGTTGCTTTTGCCTTTGCACTTATCATCGAAGCCCCTATCATTATGATGTCCAGTGCAGCCACCGCCTTAGTACAGGGGGCCGGCAGTCTGAGAAAATTGCGTCATTTCAATATGATTCTTATCGTCATCCTGACCGGTTTGGTGATATTGCTTGTCTTAAAACCTGTTTATTATTATCTCACGATCGACTTGATGCATCTGGAGAAGGAAGTGGCGCGATTGTCCCATCTGGCTTTAACGATCCTTCTGCCATGGCCCGGTGCGATAGGATACAGACGGTTTTATCAGGGTGTGCTCATTCGCTCGGACCTTACCCGGAGAGTGGCCTATGGTACCATTACCCGCCTAATAGCCATGCTCAGTACAGCTACTCTGCTTTTCAGCTTTTCCCGGATAGAGGGGGCCTTGATCGGTGCCTTTGCCTTGTCTGTAGGGGTTATCAGCGAAGCGATCACAATCCGAATTATGGTGCATCCGACTTTAAAAAATATGCTTTCCTGTGCGGATGATGAACCCCAAACGGGGCTTACGTTCTCTGAAATTACCCGTTTTTACTATCCACTGGCTTTAACCTCTTTCCTTGGTCTGGTGGTTCAGCCCATGGTTACGTTCTTGGTGGGGCGCAGTAGAATGGCTCTGGAATCCCTGGCGGTATTACCGGTTGTAAATGCTCTTATTTTTATTTTTCGCAGTATCGGCTTATCTTACCAGGAAGTGGGAATTGCGTTGGCCGGTGAACATAATGAAAGCATCCCGGCTTTACGAAATTTTGCTTTAATACTGGCGGCCGCAGTCACGCTTATCCTAACCCTCATAGCCTTTACACCGTTGATGAATCTCTGGTTATTGGATGTGAGCGGACTGACCGAAGAACTCAGTACCTTTGCCAGGCTTCCTATCCGTATACTGATTCTAATGCCGGGGCTTTCGGTAATTCTTTCCTTTTTACGTGCGATTATGGTTAACATCCGTAAGACACGGTTCGTAACTGTGGCCACGGGTATCGAGGTGCTCGTTATTCTGATAGTGCTCTGGTTCGGTATTTTTTCTTTTGACTGGATCGGAGCCAGTGCTGCCGCAGCCGCCCTTTTAATCGGTCGCATGGCTTCGGATAGCTACTTATTATTTAAGAATTCAAGGCTCGCGATTTATGATCGTTGAAAATGTACCGAATAGTAAATAGATTCATTCTAAAAGATGAGGAATTATATGGATTTATTGAGTACAAATTTTAACTCTTTACTTGAATTTTGCAAGACGGTGAATCAAGTTTTCCCGGAAACCGAATTTTTCCTTTTTCACGATTTACACAAAGGAAAAATTAAGCCGATTTTTACGAATCAACCCAATCACAAGTCATTTGAATTTGTTGAAGAGCCCTCTATAACCGCTGATCTTGTGAATATAAAGACTGTCGATCAGCGGGATTCTATTTATGATTTCCTCAACCATTTTCATATTTGTTGCGGGACACGGATGAAACTCCCGGCTCATCAGATTTATTTTGCTGCTGTTTCCGTTCCCCGACCGTACAGGAAGTATGAAAATTTCATCTTATCTTTGTTTATTGATTTTTGTAGGGAAACCGTCCGGCAGGAAATTTTACAAAAGCGATTGGATACTCTTCTTGAAAATCGAAAAAAAGTATCGGAAGAAATGATTGCTCTTCATGAGATCAGCCGTCTGATTCAATCTTCGCAGAATCTGGATTCGCTTTTGCACTATGTCATTGAGAAATGCATGAAATTGATGAACGCCGAAGCGGCCTCATTAATGATGGTGGTTGAGGGAACCGACGAATTGGAATTCAAAGTGGCCCTGGGTCCCAAATCATCGGGAGTTAAGCCCTTTCGGGTCAAAATCGGCAAAGGGATTTCCGGCTGGGTGGCCCAGCAAGGGGAATCCGTTTTGATTCCCGATGCCTATGCAGATCCCAGGTTTGATCCGTCTTTTGACAAGCGTAGCGGTTTCAGAACACGAAGTTATCTTTGTGTACCGATGAAATATAAGGAAAATATTTTGGGCGTAATGACCGTGCTGAACCGTCTGGACGACCAGCCTTTTACGGAAAATGATAAGGACCTCTTGCAGACATTCGCTTCTCAGGCGGCTTTAGCCATAGAGAATGTGCGCCTGCTGAAAACCGCATTGGAAAAAGAACGTTTGGACCGGGAATTGCAGATTGCTGCCGATATTCAGAATCAACTTATTCCTCAAAGGATTCCAAAAATTCGGGATTTGGATATATCCGCAACCTATATTCCCTGTAAAGAAGTGGGCGGTGATTTTTATAATGTGATGCCCTTACCGGGTGATCAGTATGCATTTGTCGTTGCCGACGTTTCGGGGAAAGGAATTCCCGGCGCTATGCTGGTATCCAATATGCAGGCCAGCCTGAAGGCCTTTTTGGAATATTCTCAGGATTTGCTGGAAGTGGTTCCCAAATTAAATAATCTGATCATTGAAAATACTACAGAAGACAGTTATATCACCTTTTTTATCGCTCTGTATAACGCGACTTCCGGTGCATTGACCTACGTCAATGCCGGCCACAATCCGCCGTTGCTTCTCAATAGCCGGGGAGAATGGCGTAAGCTGGACAGGGGAGGTGTTTTCCTGGGATTTATGCCCTGGGAATATACCCACGAACGAGTTATGTTAGAAAACGATACGGTGCTGACTTTGTATACAGACGGTTTGGTAGAGGCCATGAATGATCGGGAGGAAGAATATGGGGAGAAACGGCTTATTAAAATTCTAAAGGAGAATCTTCATCTGTCCAGTGAGATGCTTAAATCGGTCATCATACAGGATGTACATAAACATATCGGCTCGGTGCCTTTGCAGGACGATTTTACTCTACTGGTGATCAAAAAAAAATAATTAAGAGATGCTATTCAGATTAAATTTTTTTATATTTCAGTCGAAAGTCTATATAACCACTTAAATAAACAAAGGGTTAGATATGAGCTTTATAGTGCAAGACGTAAATCATGGCAGCATTCAGGTGCTATCCATTCCCGAAAGATTGACCACGGAAACTTCCGATGAACTTAAAAAGATTCTAAAAGACCTGGTCGAAAAGGGAAAATATAAGTTGGTGATGGATCTGAAAGATACTCAATATATGGATTCCAGCGGTCTGGGAGCCATTGTTTCCAAAATTGCCGTGATGCGTTCCAATAACGGAGATATTCGAATCGCCGCTCCTCAGGAATATGTAATGAATCTGCTGGAATTAACCCATATCGATCAAATTGTTAAGATATTCAAGAATGTGGATGAGGCGGTTAACAGTTTTAAGGAATAAGGATGTCTCCGAACTCAGCAAATAATGATCATCGCAATTTTCATTACCTGCAACCGGATTATAAACGTCCTGTTTTCGATATCCCGGCCAGGTATAAAGAAGATATTTTGAAGAAACTGCGCTCTTTATACGGTAAAGAGTGCAGCGATTTTTGTGCCCAGGAAACCGAACGGATCATGAAGGTCTATTACGCTCATAAAACTCCTCAAATGATCGAATGGGAGAAGAGCTTCGATCCTGCCCATCGTTTCACCGAAAAAGATGTTATCCTGATTACCTATGGAGACCTTATCCGCAGTGAGGGTGAGAAACCGCTGCAAACTATGAAGGAGTTGGCTACAAAATATTTAGAAGGAGTGTTCAACACCATCCATATTCTGCCCTTTTTTCCTTATTCATCCGATCGCGGATTTGCCGTAATGGATTTTGAAGAAGTGGATCCCCGTCTTGGTAACTGGGATGATATTTTGGAATTGAAGTCCGAATTTAAATTAATGTTTGACGGTGTCTTTAATCATGTTTCCTCCAAGAGTAAATGGTTTCAGGAATTTCTGAACCAAAATCCCGAATATATCGATTTTTTCACTGTCTTTTCGACTAAGTCGGAGATTTCTCCCGATTATTTAAAGATCATCGTCCGCCCCCGAACCAGTGAATTGCTGAGTAGTTTTTACACGTTGAACGGCAAGCGTTTGGTCTGGACTACTTTCAGCCCGGATCAGATTGATCTTAACTATCACAATCCGCATGTCCTGCTGAAAATGATCGAGATTCTGCTGACTTATGTACGCAGGGGCGCAGATATCATACGCATGGATGCGGTTACCTATCTTTGGGAAGAATTAGGCACTTCCTGTGTCCACCTTTCGCAGACACATACGATTATTAAGCTTTTCAGAACCATACTCAATGCCGTAGCTCCCCATGTCGCTTTGATTACGGAAACCAATGTTCCTCATACCGATAATATTCGCTATTTTGGTAACGGCTATGATGAAGCCCAAATGGTCTACAATTTTGCTTTACCGCCCCTGGTTTTGCACGCCTTTCAAAACGAAAATGCGGAGCGCCTTACGGAATGGGCGGCGACCCTGAAACCCTTTTCGGAACAAGCTACTTTCTTCAATTTCCTCGATTCTCATGACGGTATAGGCGTCATGGCTGTCAAAGGAATTTTATCTGCCGAAGAAATTGAAATGATGGCCCTGAGGGTGCTGGAACACGGCGGCTATATCTCTTATAAAGCAGACGGAGATGGCAAGGTAAGTCCCTATGAATTCAATATCACCTGGTTTAGCGCCATTAACAACGAAGATGCCGAAGAGCCGGTGGAAATCCAGGTCAAACGGTATATCGCCTCCCGGGCTACAGCCCTGGTGTTGATGGGCGTGCCGGGCATATATCTACACGGCTTGCTGGGCTCGAAGAACGACGCGGAACTGGTTATTGAGGAAGGGCAAACCCGGAGTATTAACCGTAAAAATCTTAATAAACTGGAACTGTTCAAATCGCTATATAATCCCGAATCCACCACCTACCAGGTAACCAGTCACTTAATCCGCCTGATTCAGATTCGGAGCAATCAATGCGCTTTTCATCCCAATGCATCTCAGCGCGTGCTTCATGTAAGCCCTTCGATTTTCAGTGTCTTGCGGACGGCCACGCACAACCAGGAAACGATCCTTTCTTTAATTAATGTTACCCATAAAACGTTCCATTTAAAATTAAATGTGGAAACTCATAACTTAAATGGAAAATCCTGGCATGATCTTATTGAAGACGAAACGTATCAGGTGCGTAATAGGATGCTGAATCTAACGCTTTCCCCTTATCAAATCCTCTGGTTAAAGAATACAACATAACCGTAATCCGCACTTTTTTCAGGATCTGATTCTTATAGTTCGAAGCCTTCTTCCGAAAGTAGTTCCCTTAAGATACTATCCGGATAGAATCAGGCACATCTATCTTAGATATATAATTGATTGGCCGGGACAACCGTATTTCTGTGTTTTTTTGAAGTATTTTAAGAAAAACTGGTTCAGTATCAACTTGAAATCAAATTAGTCAAGACCAATGTGTTAATCAGGCAAAAAGATAATATTTTTCTTGCCAGAAATCGACATACACTTTATATTTATGAAACAAATCTTTTCATATTGTTTCACAAAAAAGAAACAGACAGGGCAATGAAGCTGAATAATGGTCAACTTACCGAAGTTATTTTAGATTCCATCGGCGAAGGCCTGTTTACGGTCGATAAGGAATTTAAAATCATGAGCTTTAATCGGGCCGCTGAAAAAATATTAGGTCTGGAAAAGAAGATAGTATTAGGAGATTTTTGTAAGAATATCTTTAAAAGCAGTAGATGCTTTGAGGAATGTCCCATAGAACGTGTGCTGGAGAATGACCAGAATGTGTATGATCTGGAAGCTGTACTGGAAACCAAAAAAGGGCAGAAAGTCCCGGTAAAGCTGAATGCAGCCGTATTGAAAGATGCCGATAAAACGCCGATCGGCGGTGTGATCTCCTTCAGGGACATGTCTCATTTGGAGCATATTGAAAAGGAATTACTGACCACCTCTAATTTTCAGGGTATCATCGGGCAGCATAAAGCCATGAAGGAAATTTATAATCTGATCGAGGAGATTTCCGATACGGATTTCAGTGTCTTAATCAGCGGTGAATCGGGTACCGGCAAAGAGATGGTGGCCAATGCGATCCAAAAATTGAGTAAACGCAAAGATGAGGCCTATGTAAAAATAAATTGTTCGGTTTTTCCTCCCCATTTACTGGCCAGCGAATTATTCGGTCATGTCAGAGGTTCCTTTACGGATGCTGTCCGGGATAGAGTAGGTCGTTTTGAAATGGCCAATAAAGGAACCATCTTTCTGGATGAAATTGCCGAAATGCCTTTACAGATGCAGGTGCAGCTTTTACGGGTTCTGCAGGAAGGTACCTTCGAACGAGTAGGCGAGTCCGTTACCCGTAAAGTCGATGTGCGCGTTATTGCTGCCACCAATAAAGACTTACAGCAAGAAATGAGAGAGGGCCGCTTCCGGGATGATTTGTTTTACCGCCTCAACGTTATACCGATCCATGTTCCGCCCTTACGGGAAAGAAGAAGTGATATCCCCCATTTGGTTCACCATTTCCTTAAAAAATATTCCATTGTTTCCGGTAAGAAGATTACGGATGTAGATGACGAAGCCATGGATCTTCTGATCACTTACCAATGGCCCGGTAACATTCGGGAACTTGAGAATACGATTGAGTATGCCTTCGCCCGCAGTAAAGAGGATATTATCCATGCTTCCAAGTTGCCCCCGAATGTGCGTATGGGGATTCGGTGTACGGATGATCTTTGCCAAACGGAAGAATCGGTGGAGGACAGCGAATACACAATCATTAAAAATTTACTTCAGAAGCATCGCTGGAATCGATCCAAAGTCGCGGAGGAATTAGGTGTAGGCCGGACCACTCTGTGGCGCAGGATGAAAACTTTGGGTCTGGTTCAAAAATAAGGCGCTGCATATTGTTTCAGTTTAAACAAACTGTTTCAATTTGTTTTTTTAACCTAACTTATGATATATTAATAAGATAACCCTTAAATTGTTTCAAATTCTAAACCATAGATAAACGCATTATTCTTTTAAATGATCGCATTGGATTGTATTGGCAAAGCCTTCTTTTTTAAAGTTTTTCTTTATTCCCTTGATCCTTCGTTCGGTGCTTCCGTTTTTTCATGGAGCGAAATTTTCTTTTTATATCCGGTCATAATTTGGCATATCCTTTGCTTTAAAAAGCTCGAGGAATGAATATGTCAGAAATGTTAGGAAATAGATATTTTATTGCCCGACAGTTTGACAAGGCGATCCCACCTTTGGAGCTTGCTTTGCAAAATTCTCCGGATTCAGAGAAGATTAAAAAGAAGCTGATTATCTGCTATATTCAGGTGGGTAGAATTGATGAAGCCTTCGACCTGTTCTATGAGGTAGTGAACCGGAATCCGCATCTTATTACCGATACGGATTTATATTATGATGATTGCCCCTGTAGCGAATTGCTACCCGTTTGGGAAAGGAAAAGGGTGCAGATCAATCAGAAAAATGATCTCTACGAAATACTCGGCATGCTCTATTCCTATTGTAACGTGAGCAAAGCCGTACAGTATCTGAAAAAAGTTAAATCCCATCCCACCAATGCTTCCAAAATCCGGGGCGTACTTCGTAAACTTGAACCCATGATCCGTCAAAATCATTAAGGATTCAAGGTTGACAAAATCATATTTCTTAATTGACCCCTTTTAAAATATTTACTAACTTCGTCTTAAAGTAAATATAAAATTATAAGAAGTGGACCATGAGCTTCGCATTTACTCCGGAAAAATTTTCTGAAATCGAAAAAGTGCTCGAAACCTCTTTTCACAAGCGGGGCAATCAATATCGGGCGGTTTTGGAAAACGAAGAAGAGCAGCGGAAACTGATTATCGAAATCTACCCCGATACTCCCATTGGTGATAAAAAGGGCAACCTGATTTCTATTTTTGCAATGAACTCACATATACAGCTTCATTTTTGTACCGGTTTTGTGGCCAGTGACTTCCTGGGTGAAGTAACTTTTTTTGGCGAACATGCCGGGCACCTGTCCGGGATCGTTATTGAAAAGCAGGCCGCCTGTTCTGTTTTTACAAATGTGGATGCCAGCCTTTTATCCGGTGATTTTGAGAAACTGGCCCCGGAGGTTATGTTGTCAGGAATTGCTCTTTCCTTAACCGAGCCACTTCTCGAAAAACACAATAAATAAAGATGGATCAGATCTTCCGTCAGTATC
>JALSTK010000163.1 GCA_026983775.1 Calditrichia bacterium | reverse complement strand
TTAATTTTTCTTCTTCGATTTCATTTAAAAGCTCTTTGCTAACTCCGGTCGGATAGTTCCCGGAGAAGCAGGCATCACAAATGGGCAAATCGTTATACAGCTCTTTTAACGCTTCCAGAGGTTGATAAACAACGGCATCGGCGCCGATATAACGGGCGATCTCATCAATTTCATAATGAGAAGCCAAGATCTCTTTTTTAACGGACATGTCGATACCGTAAATGCAGGGATGTTTAATGGGCGGAGAAGCGGAGACAAAGTAGACCTTGTCGGCTCCGGCCCGTCTCAAAAGCTGAACAATCCGCTTGGAGGTGGTTCCCCGGACAATGGAATCGTCCACCACGGCGATCTTCTTCCCTTTTACGATATCGCGGATAGGATTTAGTTTCTGTCTAACCATCTTCTCCCGTTCTTTCTGATTGGGAGTGATAAAGCTGCGTCCCATATGATAATTCTTAGCAAGTCCTCTGCGATAGGGAACGCCTAATTCTTCGGCCAGACCGGAAGCAAAGAAGTAAGCGGAGCTGGGTACATCGATAATGATATCGGGTTTTAAACCGGATTTACGAAAGATTTCGGCCAGTTTCCTGCCCATGCGTACCCGTTCGGAAGCCACCAGCCTGTTATGTATTATGGTATCCTCACGGGCAAAATAGATATATTCAAACACACAGAAAGCCTGTTTTTTGGTTGGTCCGATCCGCGTGTGGATCTGCTTATTCTGATCGATAAAAATCATCTCTCCCGGTTTGAGGTCACGCATCAGCTCATAGCCCATATAGTCGAAAGTGGTACTTTCCGAAGCCAGAGCGTACATTACACCCTGATCCGTAAACTTGCGGCCGATCACTAAAGGACGTATGCCGTAAGGATCGGTAAAGGCCAGAAAACCCCGATTGGCGATAATGGTCAACGCCGAATAGGCTCCCTTGACAATTTTCTGCACGGCCTCCACCGTATCGAAAATTTCATCGACCGTCAGATCTTTTAAATTCTTCAGTTCCAGATGCGAGGCGAAGGTATACAGAATCAGGGCCACATCATTCGAGGTATCCAACAGGCGATGATGATCTTCATATAATTTTTTGCGCAGCGCATTAAAGTTAATGACATTCCCGTTGTGTACCATGGCCAATCCGTAAGGATAATTCACCACCACCGGCTGGGCATCGACCTCATCGGTGGAACCCATGGTAGAATAGCGGACATGACCTAATCCGCAATATCCGTTCAACACCTTCATATTCATATGTTTGAAAACTTCGGAAACCGAGCCGTTTCCTTTTTTTAAATGAAAATTACCGTTAAAGGTTACCATGCCCGCTGAATCCTGGCCGCGATGCTGCAAGGTATTCAGCCCGTTCAAAATTTCGTGGGAAATATCTTCATAACCCACAACACCAAGAATTCCACACATAAGCTACCTGTCGCTCTCTCTATTTAATAGGGTTTTAAAACATTAATTATTTTCGGAAAACACCTTTTTCAAAGCCTCGCTGTAAAAAATATGTTCCACTGCCAATCCCCGTTTTTCAATCTCCTCCAGGGAGCCCGCACCGCGTAAATCAACCGCACGTTTGGCGATCACCGGCCCGGTATCCACGCCTTCATCCACAAAATGAACCGTAATCTTCGTTTCCTTCAGATGATTCTCGAAGGCCCACCGGTAGGCGCCGACACCCTGAAAGCGATCCGTATCCGCGGGATGAATATTGATGATTCGCTGCTTATAAGCTCTGATTAACACAGGACTCAGAATACGCATAAATCCGGCCAGTACAATATAGTCGGGCTGATACTCTTTTAGTAATTCCAGAACCTGCCTGTCGAATTCTTCCCGTTTTTTCCCTTTGGACTCAATAACCGCCGTCGGCACATGAAATCGTCTGGCAATATGCAGGCCGGGTGCCGTTGATTTATTGGAAAATACTAATACCGGCTCACATATCCCTTTTAAGATTCCATCCCGGCTATTTTGCAGAATCTTTTCCATATTACTGCCCCGCCCCGAAATAAAGATGACAATTTTTTTGGGAATCATAGTGCGATTCCTTTGCGGGCAATATCGCGGCGAAAGAACATTTGATCGAAAGAAATTTTACCCACTGCCTTGTAGGCCCGCTCAATGGCGGAATGAAGGTCGGCACCCCGGGCAACCACATTGAGTACTCTTCCGCCCGCCGTAAGCAAGCGATCCTGCGCATCGCGCACGGTACCGGCATGAAAAACAAGTATCTCTTCATCTACTTCCTGCAACCCCTTAATTTCCTTGCCTTTTTCATAAGCGGCCGGATATCCGCCGGAAGCCAATACCACATCCACAAAATAATCGGATTCGAATTCCAAGCGTTGTTCTTTGAGCGTTCCGTCCAGACAGGAAAGAGTCAATTCGAGCAGATCGCTCTGCAGCGCGGGAAGAATCACTTCCGTCTCCGGATCTCCGAAACGCACATTATACTCCAAAAGCTGCGCTCCCTGATCCGTAATCATCAGGCCGAAATAGAGTACACCATGATAGTCGAGCCCTTCTTTTTGAATGCCCTGCAAAGTCGGCTGAACGATAGTGCGATCGATCCGGTTCATCAAGGCCTCATCGCACCAGGGAACCGGACAAAAGGCGCCCATACCGCCCGTATTGGGTCCCTGGTCCCCGTCGTAAGCCGGTTTATGATCCTGGGAGGGTAGTAATAGGCGAATATCTTTCCCGTCTGTAAAGCCGATGACGGAAAGTTCCCGGCCCGAAATCTTCCGTTCCAGAATAAAAGCGGCATCCGGGCCATAGCGACGTTCAATTTCATCGATGGCTGTATAAACTTCCTGGGTAGAAGAACAGACGAAGACGCCCTTTCCTGCGGCCAGACCATCATATTTCACCACCAGGTGCCCATCCAATTCCTGGGCAATTTGGCGGATTTCATCGGCATCCTTAGGAAGCCAGAAATCGGCGGTGGCCACTCCGTGACGCTTCATGAATTGCTTAGCCCAGATTTTTGATCCTTCCAGGCGGGCTGCCTGCCGATCCGGACCGAAAACACGGATAGAGCTTTCTTTAAAATAGTCAACGATTCCCCTCGCTAAAGGGTCTTCCGGGCCGACAAAAATCAGATCAACCCCCTCATTTATACAAAATTGTTTGATACCTTCAAAATCATTGACCGCAATGTCCACATTATTTTGCGTACCGCCGTTTCCCGGTAAAACGAATACTTTTTCTACTCTCGGGCTTTGGGATAATTTCCAGGAAATAGCGTGTTCCCTTGCCCCGGATCCTATAACTGCAATTTTCATAATGTTTCCTCTACCTGCTTAATGACCCTATTACATATACGCGCCGCGTCGCCGATATAGGAGGCAACGGTCAGCTTGTTCAGCCGCATTTTTACTTCCGATTTAATAGGCAGCTCTTCGATAAATGAGCGCAATTGCTCAAGCGATACTTGTTTCCCGCGGGTTATATCTTTAAGCAAGCTGTACGGATCATCCACACCGTAACGGCGCAGAATGGTCTGAACCGGCTCGGCCAGTAATTCGGGATGCGCTTCCAGTTCGGCGAGACAATACTTTTCATTTAAGTGCAAACGACTCAAACCTTTCAGAGTTTCGCTTACGGCCAGATAAGAATGGGCCAGAGCCACACCCATATTACGTTCCACCGTACTGTCGGATAAATCCCGCTGCAAGCGTGAACTACCCAGCTTATCGCTCAGGCCGTTTAATAGAGCCGAAGAAAG
This sequence comes from Calditrichia bacterium, assembly GCA_026983775.1. GTDB lineage: Bacteria > Calditrichota > Calditrichia > Calditrichales > Calditrichaceae > JALSTK01. The sequence goes on along the minus strand of JALSTK010000163.1, from coordinate 3,326 downwards.
CTGCATATTACCTTCGCTGTTTTCAAAATTGATGGGATTCACTTTGTGCGGCATGGTGGACGAACCCACCGCGCCGGCGTCGGCAGAAATGTGCAAATAACCCAGCGTTAAATACAACCAGATATCCCGGTCCAAATCCAGCACAATATTATTCAATTGTCGGATTAAACCGAAATAAGAAACCCAGGTATCGTGATCTTCGATTTGTGTGGTAACCAGATTGGCTTCCAGGTCGTGTTCCTCCAAAAATTTTCGGGAGAAACTCAGCCAGTCGTATTCCGGGAAAACGGCCAGTAAGGCCGAAAAATTACCCGTGGCTCCGTTTAATTTTCCTCTGAAACGAAAAGATTTAAGTTGTTGATAGATACGCAGCAGGCGGGAAATAAAAACAGCCATTTCCTTCCCGGCCGTGGTGGGAGAGGCCATCTGGCCATGGGTGCGGGCCGGAAAGGGCTTGTTACTCCACGGAGCTGCCAGTCCGGTCAAACTGCGGATTAGTTGTTCCAATTGAGGCAGTTGCTGCTCTTTCAGATATTCTTTAAGCAGAAAGGTATGGGCCAAATTATTCACGTCCTCAGAGGTCAGTCCGAAGTGAATCATATTGGGATTTTTTAGATCGAGCTTCTTGCGTAAATAGATTTCGCAGGCTTTCACATCATGATTAATGGTTTGTTCGATTTCCTTAATATCCCGGTAGGCCTTTTTATCAAAACCGCTTTCAACCTGTGAGATACGTTTCAATTCATTTGCAGTAAGTTTCGGAAAGAGGTTTGTCCCGTCCAGGGCCCGCAGGAATCGCAACTCAACGATAATACGCATGCGCATTAAAGCCATCTCCGAAAAATAGCGGCTTAAATGTCCTACTTTTGAGGCATACCGACCGTCCAGAGGAGAAATAGCGTCATGCATGATTCGTCCCCCGTACCCGGCTATCCGTTTTTATCAAATCCTCTTTCATCTGTTGAATCTCTTCGGAAAATTGTTGTCTCAAACGCGCAATATTCAGGGCTCTCAAAGCCATCATGGCGGCATTCGCGGGATCGATTACCGTTGCGGCCGGTGTATGGGAAGGCATCATCAGCGAGGAGTTCACATTAACCATCATATCTACTTTATCCTTGAATGGCGGACAGTTAATGACGGGAATGGTCAGGTTGGCTGCCAGAGCACCGCCCAGACCATTGGATCTGCCGGCAACGGCAATCACTGCCCCGGGCTCGATGGTCCGGTTATATTCGGCCATCAGTTCCGTGATCCGTTCGCCGTTTTTATGGGCGGAAATCACCCGCATATCGACCATGACCCCGTACTTTTCCAGAACATCCTTTATTTTATTGGCATGATCCAGATCGCCGGCCGAACCCATGATAATGGCCACGAAGCCCTCTTTGATGATCTTATGTTGCACTAAATTATAGCGGATACGCGCCCGAATATCCTCTTCTAAAGGCGGTAATTCCCGGCCGGTAATCATGCCGAAAATATCCCGATAACGGCGGGTGGTTTCCTGTACCACCTCCTCCGGTAAAACATCGGGATACCGACCGTCTTTTTTATGCTTCATTAAATAGCTGCGTACATATTCTTTGTCCAGTTGTTCGGCATGGTCCGGGTCGGCTTCGTAATTCTCTTTGGACCAGAATCGGGAGGAATCGGGGGTATGTATTTCGTCGATTAGCACCAGTTGATTATCTATCATGCCGAATTCATATTTCGTATCTACGAGGATGATACCCCGTTCATTGAGTAGGGTCTGACCACGATCAAACAATTTACGGGCCACGGCTTCCATGGCCTGATAGATTTCAAAAGTGACCCAGCCTTCCTCAACCAATTCTGCGGGTGTAATCTCCCGGTCATTCTTTTCTTTGGTAGTTGGAGTGACGATCGGTTCTTTAAAGGCCTGATTCTTTTTCATGCCATCCGCAATGGGGACTCCGGAGAAGACCCGTTTACCCTGCTCATAGCCTCGCCAGGCGGAGCCGGTCAAATACCCGCGGACAATCATTTCCACACGGATCGGTACGGCCTCTCTGACCAGGGATATATTGGGATCGAGTATGCGAATAAAATGGTTTTCGATAACATCGCGCGTATTCTCAAACCAGAATGCAGCCAGTTGATTTAAGACCGCTCCCTTACCCGGGATCGGTGTTTTCAATACATTGTCAAAGCTGGAAAGGCGATCTGTGGCGACGATCATACGTGTTCGCTCATCGATTCTGAAGCTATCCCGCACCTTGCCCGAATGCAATTTTTTTAACTGAGGGGTTTGGAAATCGGTTAGGCAGATCATCTGCTACTCCTTAAGCTGTTATTTTTAAAATACTTCTTTCGATTTTAATGCTTAAAATGACGTAGTCCGGTAAACACCATGCTAAGGCCCAGTTCGTCACATTTACGGATGACCGATTTATCACGGATCGAGCCGCCGGGTTGAGCAATATGCTTAATTCCATATTGGGCCGCTATTTCGATATTATCGGCAAAAGGGAAAAAGGCATCCGAGACCAGCAGAGCCCGACCCATTTCCCGGGCAATATAAGCTTCGCGTTCCTCTTCCCGACCATTAAATTCCAGTTTAAGATTTTCGGTGCAGCGTTTCATGGCCAATTCCGTGGCATTGACCCGGTTCGGTTGGCCGCCGCCCATGCCCAGAAGCTGTACATAGCCTCCTTCCCTCTGTCTGACAACCGCGATGGCATTGGAGCGGATCTGGCGCACGGCAATGAGACCGAATTCCAGTAATTCCTTTTTTATTTCCATCTTCTTTTCGGTAACCACTTCCGCTTTTTCCATTAATGTATGATCACCGGTCTGTAACAACAAAGCATTGTGTAAAATTTTGTAATCGAATTCGGGTTTCAGCCGCCGGGGATCATAAACCACGACGCGAAGATTTTTATGTTGAAAAAGATACGGTTCGGCCTCTTCGCTATAAGAAGGGGCAATAATCACCTCGATAAATTTACGTTCCATCTTATTTTCGGCATCCAGATTTAAGAAACGCACCGTTTGCTCATCCACGGGCTGATTAAAGGCAATTACGGAACCGAAAGCGGAAACCGGGTCTCCGGCCCAGGCCATTTCAAAGACTTGACGCTGATTCGGACCGCTGGCCAGGCCACAGGGATTGTTGTGTTTAATAACGGCACAACCTTTCCCGGGCAGATCACGCACCGAATCGATGGCGCTGTACATATCAACCATATTATTATAGGAAAGGGCTTTGCCATGCAAGAGAGAAATATCATACAGGGAATCTTTCTGCTGATTTCGGCGCAGCAAAAAGGCGGATTGATGGCTGTTTTCACCGTAACGCAACT
>JALSTK010000162.1 GCA_026983775.1 Calditrichia bacterium | reverse complement strand
ACGATTTGGTCCTGTAATAGCGTTCAGGATTTATTTAAAGATACCTACCCCCATCTGGATGAACAGGGAATCATGGTTTCCGCAGATCGGGTTGCGCCGAGAGATACGGTGATTGCTTCGATCTCGGCCACAAATCCATTGGGGGATGGTCCTCTTACCTATGAATGGAGCACCACAAACGGCACTTTTATGGCTCCGGCCGATAAGGACACGGTAAAATGGATAGCTCCTTCCAGCGGAGGCCTCGAAACAATCCGTGTCCGCGTATCTAATTCCCGACACCATTCCGACGCGCAGAAACAAATTGCAGTAATCAGTTCGAACAAACCGCTGGTAGATATTATCGAGCCTGAAGCAAATGCCTATTTTGTTTTACAACAAAACATCGCAGTACAGGCCACTGCAGAGCATGATAATGGTATTGCCGTGGTTCGTTTATATGTGAATAATCACTTGCAAGCAGAAACGGATGCCCGTGCCGATAACCATTATCGCTTTACTTTTAAAGCCGATTCAACCATGGTCGGTACCAGTTGGATCAAGGTTGAAGCGGAAGCATCCAATCAATGGTCGGTGAAGGGAAGTGATTCTCTCGCTATTCAAATCGGAGGCATTGTAATAGGAAAGAAATGAATAAAAAGAAGATTATCGAAACCGGAAAAAAAGTAATTCGTATTGAGAAAGAAGCCATTGCTGCCGTGGAGGGGCGGATTGGTACTAATTTCGGAAAGGCCGTTGAACTGATCCTGAACAGTACGGGTCGGGTGATTGTCACCGGAATGGGCAAATCCGGGGCAATAGGGAAAAAAATCGCTTCCACCCTGTCCAGTACGGGCACCACTGCGGGTTTTTTACATCCTGCGGAAGGCATCCACGGTGATCTCGGTATGGTTTTAAAAAATGATATCATTCTGGCCATTTCCAAGAGCGGAGAGACGCGGGAATTGTTAAATCTGCTGCCCTCTTTTCGTCGGCTCGATGTACCCATTATCGCTTTTACCGGTAATCGGCAATCGACCCTGGCGCGCTATGCTACGGTTACCCTGGATATTAGTGTAAGAGAAGAAGCCTGTCCTAATGATCTGGCTCCCACGGCCAGCACAACCGTTACCCTGGCCATCGGGGACGCTCTGGCTGTGGCGCTCTTAGAAAACCGCGGTTTTACAGCGGAAGATTTCGCCCTCCTGCATCCGGGGGGTGCACTCGGTAAAAAATTGCTGTACCGCGTCTCCGATTTGATGGAAAGCGGAGAGCGCCTGCCGTTCTGTTATGGTTCCGATCCCATGCGAATTGCAGTTTTGGAAATGGCTCATAAACGCGGTATCTGTCCGGTGGTGGATAAAGATCATCGCCTGATCGGTGTGTTGACTACAGGGGATCTGAACCGGTTAATCGAACAGACGGACAATTTCTCACAGATTCCGGTCAGTCGGGTGATGAATAAAAACCCGAAATGGATTCATGAAACGGATTTGGCTACTATTGCCTATAAAGAGATGGAAAAATACCGGATCATTGCTTTGCCCGTCTTAGACGATCGGGAACATTTGGTAGGAGTTATTCATTTACATGATTTAATGCAGGAAGGAATTAGCGCCTGATGAAATACTTGTATATACTCTTTACAACCTTGCTTGTACTAAGCTGTTCGACTTCCGACAACCAGAAGGCCGGAACCACACCGGAAACCAAATCCTATCCGGATCAGGAGAGCTGGAATGCCACCATGTTTATTACCCGTGAAGGTAAGACCATAGGTCATTTAAAAGCAGCTCATGTCCAAAAATTTACCAAAAAAAATATTACCTTACTGGACGGCGGTATCCAGGTTGATTTCTATAATGAAAAGGGTCGGCACACCTCCGTGCTCACTTCGGATGGGGGAGAAGTAATGGATGCAACGCAGGATATGACGGCCTACGGACATGTAGTAGTGGTTTCCGACAGCGGTTTAACCTTACATACCGATACATTGAAGTGGAATAATAAGAAACAAAAAATCTATTCTAAAAATTCAATCATTTTAACTACTACCAAACACGATACCCTTTACGGGGACGGCTTTGTGTCCGACCCGGATTTGGCAAATTATGAGATTACCAATCCCCGGGGAAAGAGTAGCAAATCCTTAAACATTCAATAACGAATAACTTATGCGGCGTTTCCTATTATTTCCTCTTATTGCTTTCCTGTTGATTGCCTCGACCGATCAGGGATTGCGTTTGATTCATGCCGACAAGAGCGTGGGCACGAAACAGAGCAATGAGCGCATTCGTATGTTCACCGGAATGGTTCATTTCCAGCAGGATACTTTGAATATGTTCTGTGATCAGGCTGTATTCTATGATGAACAAAACCGGGTAGAATTCATAGGGAATGTTTTAATCGATGCCGGCAATAAGCGTATCCGGGCATTAAAAATCGATTATTATCCGGACAGCCGTTTGGCGGTTTGTACGGGCCGGGTGCGCATTCGTACCGCCAATGATTCTTTATATAGTGAATATTTTTCCTATAACTTTAAAACCGAACGAGCTGTGGCGGAAACCGATATCTATATTCTGGACCGAACCAATCAGGTACAGATCTGGGGTGAGAAGGGTATATCTGAACCGCAAAGGAAATTAAGCCGTATCCGACAAAAGGCTCGTTTGATGCGGATCGATACTACGGCCAATGATACGTTGCATATCACCAGTCGGATTATGGAATATCATAAAACAGACGATCCCTTTGCCCTGGCCATAGACAGCGTGATTATTCATCAGGGGAAGTTAACGGCCCGATGTGATACGGCGATCTATTTCCCGAACAAGCACGAAATTATTCTCAGAAAAAACCCCGACGCCGAATATGAGGATAACCGCTTGTTAGGAAATAAAATGACCGTCCTTCTCGATTCAATGCGCTTACGGCAAATTTTTATTTCGGATCAGGCCCGGGCGCTAAGTCTGGCTGATTCTATAACCGGAGATGAGAATATTTTGAAGGGAAAGCTGATTCGCTTCGATATATACCATAATCAACCCCGGCAGATTCGATCCGTGGGCAATGCTTCCAGTATTTATTATTTGAAGAATGAAGAAGAAAAACAGGGTGTTAACTTTGCCACAGCCGATACGATCGATATCTTCTTTAAAGAGGGGAAAGTTGACAGTATTCATATTCAAGGCGGTGTACAGGGAATTTATTATCCCCAAAATTACAAGGGAGAAAAAAAGTTTGAAGAATAATCCGTCCCTTTTGAACGCAAAACAGCTTGTTAAAATTTATAATAAACGTAAAGTGGTCAATAAAGTATCTATTCAGGTACGTCAGGGAGAAATCGTCGGTCTGCTCGGTCCCAACGGGGCGGGCAAAACCACCACTTTTTACATGATAACAGGAATGATTCGTCCCAACGAAGGGCAAATATTCATTGATGATTCGGAGCTTACGCGACTCCCCATGTATAGGCGGGCGAGACGGGGCGTAGCCTATCTTCCCCAGGAAGCGTCCATCTTCCGTAAATTAACGGTTGAAGAAAATTTATTGGCTATTATGGAGATGAGAGGGGTTTCCAGAAAGCAAAGAAAAATACAATGCGAAAAATATTTGGCTGAGTTAAATATTACTCATCTCGCTAAAAGGAAGGGGTATCAGCTTTCCGGTGGGGAACGCAGACGCACTGAGATTGCGCGTACTCTGGTTACCAATCCCAAGTTTATCCTCCTGGATGAACCTTTTGCCGGAGTCGACCCCATCGCTGTAGAAGATATTCAGAATATCGTTCATAGCTTGAAAAATCGTGGGATCGGGGTCTTAATCACCGACCATAATGTGCATGAGACTCTATCCATCACGGATCGCGCCTATCTGTTATTCGAAGGAAGAATACTGAAGCAGGGAGATGCAAATTTTCTGGCCAATGATGACGAGGCTCGAAAATTATATCTGGGAGAGAAATTCAAACTGGACCGCTAAACAAGACTTATAAAGCGGATTTCCGATATTTGAGGGGAGTGCTTCCCTGGATAAAAATCGTATTTTTTTCACCAAAAATCTTTTTAACCAAAAGTGGAGATAGATTTGTACTTCGGGGAAGATGAATGCGGTTGAATGGAAAAACCGTATTGGCCAATAAGACGGATTCTTCGTTTATGTATTCCAGATGATAGTGATGTTGTTGTAAAATACGCACCAACTGGTCCGTAGATATTTTATTGAAACGCAAACGCATGTTGATAATAGGGTGATCCTGACCTACAGGAAAAGGCTGATTGTGTTCCTGGCAATTTGTCTTGAGAATAGCTAAGGCCCGCTGAACTTTTAAACGCACTTCTTCTTCGGAACTGGACTGGGTGTAACAACCGGGAACATTTTCACAGGAAGCAACATAAACCTGACCGTCAAATTCTTTTTTTAGAATAATTTTCATGGCAACAAAAGCTCAGTTTTTTAAGAAGAAATGCTTTAAAATTCTTTATACAATATAGCCCGATTTTATTGTCGAGTCAATATGAAATATCCGGATACACATAAACATAAACGCTTCAAATGGATATTTGATCCCGCTAGTCAAAAATCCATTACAAAAAAAACCTGCTTTTTTCATTATTTTTATTAAATTTATTACAAATCAGTTCGATATTAATTTACAACAGGCGTGAAAATAATTTTGGTATTATAAACGAAAACAGTCAAAGAATTAATGCCTTCAAACTGGAAAAACGATATCAAAATGCGAGAAAGCGAGCAGATCCAAAAAATCCTGTTATTGGTTCACGGCGAGAAACGTCTTGATCTGAATTTCCTCAAAAAATTTCCGGATGACCTTCCAAGGGAAGTAATCTCTTTTACACAGATAGAGGAACTACCCGATTTTCAACTGGATGATACCAATACTGTGATTGTTTATCTCGCTTCCGAGCTAAAAGAGGCTGACTTTGAATATCTTAAAAAGATTTCCGAGCAAAATAACTCTCATTTCCTGATCCTTGTCACCAACCAATTTAATAACAGGTACAACGATTTTCTTTCTCAAAATGAGAATATTCTATATTTTACAATTGAGGAGATAGAAACCCTTTCTTTTATGCCGGCCATACGGCTCATCCGATATCTAATACGGAGCAGGAAAAGAGTCCGGAGCGCTCAAGCCGGTTTCCGAAATTTAATGAGAGGCAGTTCGGATGCCGTTGTTTCCATCGACAGTAAAGGAAAGATCATCGATTTCAACGATCCGCTGCTCGATATCAGTAAATATGGCGAACAAGAAATTTTAGATCAACCCTTTAAATTTTTATTTCCTGCTCTGGATTTCAATTTGATTACAGAGCGCAATGAACCCTTCGAAACCTACCTGCTAAGCAAAGACGGTGAATTGAACCCCTTACAACTTACTTTTGTAAGGGAGGAATCCGGAGCACAGGACAACTATCATATCATTTGTCATAACATCAGTCAGTTTATTGAGAATGAAAAATTAAACTGGCAATTTCAAAATCAATTATTGGTTTTTAAGAATCTTCTCGACTCTTATCTTTCCGGTTCGCCCAATCAGAGCGGCCTGGCATCGATCTTTAAAGATATTAAATCGATTCTGCACTGCGATTATCTGTTCTTACTGTCCATATCGGAAACAGAGAGCGGGGCACAGCAGTTGAAACACCATTTTTCTTTTCCCGACGGCGCCAGCATGGAAGAGGTCTATTTAACTGCTCTGCCGAAACTGGAGACTTTAACGGATCCGGGCTTTTACACCATTCCCATGAAGGTAGGTGTTCCCTATACAGGTCTTTTTATTCCCTTTAAAATAAAAAAGCCGGTGAAGGATCAGCTTATGTTGGCAATCTACAGCCGTCAATACCATCCTACTGAACAGGAAGTGCTTGTTGTCCGTATTTTCCTGCAAATTTATTTTGCCCAGCGTTTATGGAACCAGTACTTAGTCGAGACCCAGCAATCAAGATTGTATTATCAAAACTTAGTCGAGCAGGCTCAGGACGGCATATATCAGAGTACCATGGATGGTAGACTTCTCTTTGCCAATAAAGCTCTGGTCAAGTTGCTGGGCTACGATTCGTTAAAGGAACTTAAAAAGCTGGAGATTTCACAGGCCCTTTATGTGGATCCGGGGCAGAGGCAAGTTTTTCTTGAAAAATTAAAATCCAAAAATGAAGTATTAAATTACGCAGTCAATTTAAAACGAAAAGACGGCCGAATAGTATCTGTAATTGAGGCGGCTCATCTCGTAAAACATAGCAAGGGTGAGTATATCGAAGGTATTATTCGCGATATAACAGACTATGAAAAAGTCAAGCAAAAGGTAGCCGCGGAAAAATTCTTTTCGGATCAGCTTATTGAACATGCCAGTATTCTTATTATGGCTTTCGACGCCAAAGGCGACATTGTTATCTGGAATAAAAAAGCGGAAGAGGCCAGCGGGTATTCCAAAAAGGATATTATGGAAAACCCGGATTTTCTGGATCTGATTTTTACAGATGTCGGTCAATTTCAGGAAAGAGTCCTGCAGGCGCCCCGGATCGAACAGGAAGGGCAACGAATCCCTGTAGATTTGAAGCTCTTTACCAGGATCGGGGAAGAAAAAATTATTCGCTGGACAAGTATTTCCTTACAGACTCCGGAATACCCTCGACTCAAAGTTTATTTTGGCCTTGATATCACGGAATACGAATCCATCCGAAAACGTTTGGACAAGGATCGCCGTGATGCCGAATTTCGTGAAATTGCCGATGCGGTTTATACCAGTTTCGATCGGATCGTTACGAATTCCATCAGCTACCTTCTGGATCTGAAAGAGTATCTGATCGAAAACAAGCTCGATCCCGAGAACTTAAATTCCTTCGAACAAACATTAAGAAACGGGTCGGATTTCATCCGTCAGTTAATGCTGCTCTCGGAAAAGAAAAATCCCCAGGCCGAAATTATTCATCTCGATGATTTTGTTCAAAACGTAATCGATAATTCGATCAAACTCGTTCCAGGAAACATCCATGTCAACACCTTCTTAAAACCGGGAATTCTCGTAAAAGGAGATTCATCGAAGCTGGCCATGGCCCTACTTAATATATTACGTAACAGTATCGAATCTATCGGCCAGGAAGAAGGTCTGGTTGAAATTCATACGTACTTAAAAAAACAAGGTGACTTTTCAACTCCGGTATCGGTTATAGAAATAACGGATAATGGCCCGGGAATGGCCGAGAACATTCTGAATCAGGCACTCAATCCTTTTTTTACAACCAAAAAAGATCGTGATTTCAGAGGACTGGGACTGACCATTGCCAATAAAATAATCGAAAGTCATTACGGTGCATTGGAATTGCACTCCATTCCGGAGCAGGGAGCACGGGTGCTGATCACCTTACCGGCCCAGGAAGCGGAAGTTGAACCGAGTATGGAACAGATTAAAAACGAGATGTATACTGAATCTCGTAAGCCGGGTAAAGTTCTGATTGTAGATGATGAAATGATCATCAGGGATTTATTAAGTGATATTTTGGCCACACAGGGGTATTCCGTTTTGGTGGCGGAAAACGGTCTGGTTGGATTGGATATTTTTAAGAAGCAGCCATCCGAGATTGATATGATCATCCTGGATATTATCATGCCTGAAATGAACGGCCATGAGTTCTATTTTGCAGTTAAAAAGCTTAAACCCGATGTAAAAATTCTTTTAACCTCGGGCTTTAGTAAATCCAATATAAAGAAAGAACTACTCGATGCCGGAGTAGACGGTTACCTGCCCAAGCCATTTACGATTAAAGAAGTTTTGGAAATCACGGAAGACATCATGAAGCCGGTCGAATAAGATGCAGGGAAAAGGTTCTATAAAAAATATAGCAATTAATGTAAAGAATTTGTATTTTAATCGTTAGCATAATACACCCTAACGGAATGGAAATTTGGAGAAATCAGTATGAAAAAGGTGTTGGTACTCGGTTCTGATAATGCATGTCATAGTATTATGATCGCCGCTTTGATGAAACACATCTCTTTTAATCGCATCGAAGCCTATAGTGCCGGGCTTAGGAAGAAAAAAGTAAACAATTATGTGAAAAAGGTGATGCAGGAAATAGGAATTGATATTGACAAGGAAGAAACGCATTCCATGAATGAATTTATACATACTAAATTCGATGTGCTTATTACGACTACGGAAGAGGCAAGACACAAGGCCAGTAACCTTCTTACGGCAAATACCAAGATTCATAAAGAATTTGAAGACCCGCGTCAATTCCGGGGGTCTAAAATTGACAAAGAAAATGCGTTCAGAGAATTAAGAGAAGAAATAGATGAATGGTTAAACGAGTTTATTTCCAGACATCGTCTGATTAAGGAAATTTAAAAGATTTTTTCGATCTGCCCAGTTGCGCAAAATCAGAAATAATTTGAAATTCTACCGGTGGTTGGAGGTTCACATGAGATCTTTACCCAAGAACATTTTTTTACTTCTTAGTATGACACTCTTGCTCATCTTAGTATCCAGTCGACAGAGTATCGCACAGCAATCTTCCGATTCTCTTGCGACTGCACAAACGGCCGTGCAGTCGGAAGTCCCATCGAACCATGCTGAAACTAAAATGGAAAAAGAAGGAAGTCAACGCCATCTCGGTGAGGAATTACCTTTATGGTCCACGATTCCTTTCATTGGAATTCTGCTGTCGATTGCTTTATTTCCATTGATAGCCCCTCATTTTTGGCATCATCATTTTCCGAAAGTATCTGCTGCCTGGGCATTACTTTTTGCCGTGCCGTTTATTTTCGCTTATGGTCATGAGGCCTGGCATGAAATTTTCCATATTTATCTATTGGACTATATTCCGTTCATTATTCTGCTGTGGGGCCTTTTCACTATCGCCGGAGGTATTCTGGTCAAAGGGTCACTAAAAGGATCCCCGGTGATTAATCTGCTTATTATTTTTATAGGCACGCTGCTCGCTTCCTGGATTGGAACTACCGGAGCCGCCATGGTGATGATTCGTCCCTTACTTCGGGCCAATGAAAAACGAAAATATAAGACCCATCTGGTTATCTTTTTTATCTTCCTTGTAGCCAACGCCGGTGGATCGCTTACTCCTCTGGGCGACCCGCCCCTTTTCCTCGGCTTTCTTCATGGGGTGAGCTTTTTCTGGACATTGCATCTCGTGCCGGAGATGAGCGTAGTAGCCGCAATTTTACTGGTTACATTATTTCTCATGGATTCGTATTGGTACCGGAAAGAAGATAAAGCGATTTTTGACGACGACACCAAGGAAGCCATAAAAGTGGAAGGTTCCTTTAATTTTCTGCTTTTACTGGGCGTAATTGGCGGAGTAATCTTCAGCGGAGTCGTCCATATCGGTCATGTTAATGTCCTGGGTATCCATATGGCTATTCAAAATATCATTCGGGATCTGTGGATTGTCTGTATGGGGCTTCTCTCTCTTAAGTTTACCCGAAAAGAGACCAGAGAAGGAAATGAATTCAGTTGGTTCCCTATTCTGGAAGTGGCCTACCTGTTTGCCGGGATTTTTATGACCATTATCCCCGCTTTAGCTATTTTACAAGCCGGAGAACACGGAGCCCTGGCTTCTCTGATCCGTGCCGTTAAAAATCCCGCGGACTATTTCTGGGCCACGGGAGCGCTATCCAGTTTTCTCGATAATGCCCCGACCTATTTAACGTTCTTCAACAGCGCCCTGGGCAAGCTGGGTTTAACGGAAGAAACGATTCGGGCCGCATTTATTTCCGGTACCATTAACCAGCAATTCCCGGAATTTATCAGTTACCTGAAGGCTATTTCCATCGGTGCCGTTTTTATGGGAGCCAATACCTATATCGGTAACGCACCCAATTTTATGGTTAAATCGATAGCAGAAGAATCCGGCATTGCCATGCCCAGTTTCTTCGGTTATATTCTCAAATATTCTCTACCTATTTTAATACCGACTTTTATCATCGTAACCTTGATTTTCTTCGAATAAATTTACAAGGCGGATTTCGATCCGCCTTTTTTATATTTTTTTCTATCCCATATTTGTTTAAATTGGCCTCATTAAAAATAAACTCGTGAATGATGTGAATAAACAAAGAAATAAAATAAAAATACATGTCTTGCCGGATACTCTGGCCAATAAAATCGCTGCCGGGGAAGTTGTGGAACGCCCTTATTCGGTGGTGAAGGAATTGGTGGAGAATGCCATTGATGCCGGTGCCAACCGTATTTCGATTATCATTGAACAAGGAGGCAAGAAGCTAATTCAGGTCATCGATAACGGTTACGGCATGAATGGCGAGGAGATCCCTCTGGCCTTTGCGCGCCATGCCACCAGCAAGATAAAAAGCATCCAGGATTTGGATCAGATTGACACGCTCGGTTTTCGCGGTGAGGCTCTGCCCAGTATCGCATCTGTCGCTCAGGTTGAAATAAAATCACGCCCAAAAAACGAGCATTTAGGTACTGTATATACACTGAACGGCGGGAAGGACGGGCGTTTAAAAAAACTGGCCGCCAATGTGGGTACCAGCATCAGCGTTAAGAATCTTTTCTTTAACACCCCGGCCAGACGAAGATTCCTGAAATCCGATGCTTCTGAATACCAAAAAATTATGGATGTACTGAAGCGTTTCTTTTTGGCCTATCCGCATATCCATTTTGAATTCTATGTGAAAGATCGCCAGGTCTTTAATTTAAAAGCAACCGATCTGGGACAACGCGTACAATCGGTTTTGGGGCAAACGATTTTTAAAGGCTTACTACCGGTGAACCATAGCTTAGGAGGTATTGAACTCAGCGGCTTTATCAGCAGACCCGATGTGATTCGAAAATCACGGGGTCATCAATTTCTTTTTCTGAATGGTCGGCCGATTCAGGATAAATCCTTGAGTCATGCCATCTTTCAGGGCTATGCCAATTTAATCGCTCCCGGAGAATACCCCGTTTATTGCCTTTTTCTGGAAATGGAACCAAATCTGGTCGATGTAAATGTACATCCCACCAAAATGGAAGTTCGCTTTACAAATGAACGTAGTCTGTATTATTTTTTTATCAACAGCGTCCACAAGACTCTCAGCCAGGAAGGGGTCATCCCTGAATTTCATTTAGGTCCCAGCGGCGGGGCAGTGGAGAAGACAACAACAGAAGCGTCTAATCAACCCCGCGAAATAATTAATGAATTACGCCATCGCCATTCTTCCATGGCCCGCTATGCAGGAGCCCAACTGAGCCTGACTTATTTTAGTCCTGATGAAGAATCCAAAAAAGAGAAAACATCGCCGGAACCGATGCAAGAGGTACCGCCTACCCTTTCAAATCCTGCTGTAGATTTAAGTCAAGATCATTATGCCCGGGTAGATGTTCAATTTTGGCAAATTCATAACCGCTACATCCTTTCCGAGATCAAATCGGGCATTGTTGTCATCGATCAACATGTGGCTCATGAACGCATTTTATTCGAACGAATCAGTAAACAGTTACAAAAAGGCCAACAGGTTTATAGTCAAAAATTACTTTTCCCGCAGAAAATAACCCTTGCTTATGATGATTTTATGATCTTTAAACAGATTTATGAAGTTCTCAACCAAATCGGGTTTAGTATCAAGGTATTCAGCGGAAATACCATTGTTATCGAAGCCATGCCGGCCGATGTAAAAGTGGGCAGGGAATCCCAGATTCTATTGGATATAATTGATTATTATCGTAATGAACCGCTCAAAGACTTTAATCATCTGGAAAAAGTTGCCGCAGCTTATGCCTGTAAAAATGCCATCAAATCCGGTGAAAAATTATCTCAGGCTGAAATGCAGACCCTGATTGATCAACTGTTCGCCTGTGAATCCCCGTTCTTTTGTCCGCACGGCCGTCCGATTATCATCACCATCGATTTAGAAGAACTGGACCGTAAATTTAAACGAATCCCTTAAATCGCATGAGCCGTAAACCAAAGATTCCCTTCGTTGTCGGACCGACTGCCGTAGGAAAAAGCGCGCTTTCCATCGAATTGGCCCGAAAAATTCCGGTGGAGATTATCTCGGCAGATTCCCGTCAAATCTTTCGATATATGGATATTGGTACGGCCAAAGTCTCCCGCATAATCCGTCAGGCAATTCCTCACCATTTTGTGGATATTATTGATCCGGACGGATATTTCAGTGCCGGCATGTTTTCCGAACAGGCCCGCCAGGTCATAAAAAAAATTTTATCAAGGAATAAAATCCCGTTGGTTGTTGGCGGAAGTGGTCTGTATATCCGGGCGCTAATCCATGGCTTTTTCTCAGGCGATATTAAAGATCGGCAAATCCGAATCCGACTGGAAGAGGAACTGGCTTCCAAAGGGCTGGAAGTCCTCTATGAGAGATTAGAGCGCTGTGATCCCGAATATGCCCGAAAAATTAGTTCCCGTGATACCCAACGCATCCTGCGCAGCCTGGAAGTTTACCAAGTATCGGGAATACCGTTCTCAGAATGGCACAAGAAAGGTAATCAGGAAGCCTTTTTTGAAGCCGTACAGATCGGATTACGAATGCCGAGGGAAGTTCTGTATGAACGCATTAATCAACGGGTTGATCGGATGTTTGAGCAGGGTTTCATTGAAGAAGTAAAAGCACTCTTACAAAAAGGATATTCATCAGACCTCAACGCTCTGAACACGGTCGGCTACAAAGAAATCTGCGCCTGTCTTCGTGGTGAAATTTCATTGGAAGAAGCCAAATCGCTGATTAAACGGAATTCACGGCGTTATGCCAAACGCCAGATGACCTGGTTCGGCAGAGACCGTACCATTCGCTGGTACGAGATTCAAAACAAACAGGACCTGGCAGGTATAGCAAATAAATGGTTAGCCGATTTTAAAACCTTCTGATTAATCCGTATCCCGCTTTTTGCCGAATTCCTTGTCTAAAGGGATGAAAGGCAGGATCAGAAATCCGGGAATAGTGGCTATCATTACCCAAATGAAGAAATGCTGATAGCCGATTAACTCCTGCAGCCAGCCACTGAACATACCCGGAATCATCATACCCAAAGCCATAAATCCGGTGGCAATGGCAAAATGTGCTGTTTTAAATTCGCCCTCCGAAACGTAAATCATATAGAGCATGTATGCTGTAAAGCCAAAGCCGTAGCCAAATTGTTCAAGGGCAACACAAAAATTAATAATCCAGAAACTAGTAGGCTGAGCATAAGAAAGATAGACATACACCACATCCGGTAAATTAATGGAAAGGGCCATGGCCCACAACCAGAATTTCAGGCCCTGTTTTGCCGCTAAAAAGCCTCCTAGTAGTCCGCCGATGGTCAGAAATAAAATTCCGACCGTTCCGTAGATAAATCCAACCTGTCCGGTCGTTAAAGCTAATCCCCCGGCTTCCTGAGCGTCCAGCAGGAACGGTGAAGCCAGTTTAACCAATTGCGATTCGGCCAGCCGGTAGAGCAGCAGGAAACCCAGAATGAGCAGAATCCTGTCCTTCCTGAAGAAAAGAACAAAGGTATCGAAAAATTCTTTGAGAAAGTTTTCTTTTCTTGCCGCGTCCGCAGCATGATCGGAAGCAGGAAAGGGTAAAATAAATTTATGATAGAGAAAGAATAGAATGAACAGCGCCGCCAGGAAAAAGAATGTTATGGACCAGGCTAAGGGAATATTGCCGGCCTGCGCCTTAAAAACGGCTTTACTGGCTTTTTTTAACTTCGGATCCAATTGAATTACGGCCAGCGCCTTTTGATTCCAGTTGCTTCGATTGAAAACAAAGCGGTTCCCTGTTATTAGAGAGATACTCTTATCCCCGGTATGTCGACCGAAATTAACCACTACTTCCTTATCGTTTTGGGGTGGTGCACTTAATGAAAAATAGAGTAAACCGATATTTCCCGTGAGATCGGAAGAAACAGGCTTGACTTCCTTACCGAAATGCCTACGGATGTACTTTTCCAGAGGTTTTACAAAATGGCGTTGATAAGCAGATTCGGAAGCAATCTCAGCCTGGGTCGGAGTCTGTTTTTCCGGCAAAGTAAAATGGTGAGCGACATTCCATTCCCGTGCATAATGAATCATGGAATCAACCCGGGCGCGTTGCCGAAGTTTTAAAGGGATCTTCAGCAAAGGGGGTTGGACAATCATTCTTAATTCGGCCGTTGTTTTGCCGGATGTATGGATAGAGTCGGGAGGCGTCCATTTTTCGTGAATGGCCATATCCGGATTCACTTGAACGGGTACTTCAACACTCGGAAGACCGGTATGAGCCTCGAAATATCCGGCAAAAATGATGAGCAGACCCTGTCCGGTGATCATGGCAAAACGGTAAAATGTGCTGCGTACTCCCACAAACCAGGCTTGTTCGTATTCCGACAAACCCAACATATAGAAACCGTCGGCAGCGATATCATGGGTAGCGGAACTGAAGGCCAACAACCACATAAAACCAAGGGTGAATTTAAAGAAAGTGGGCAGGGGAAGGGTCAATGCCACACCGCCCAGCCCGGCACCCACAATTAATTGCATGGTAATGATCCAGAAGCGTTTCGTCTTCAACAAATCGACCAGTGGACTCCAGAGCGGTTTGATCACCCACGGTAAGTATAGCCAACTCGTATACAGCGCTATATCCGTATTGGATACTCCGAGACGTTTATACATTATGACGGATACCATCATGACAATGGTGTAGGGGATTCCCTCCGCATAGTACAAGGAAGGGACCCACAGCCATGGATTGCGCTTTTGTTTTTTCATTCCGTTTTTTCCTGTCATTTACTGTAAATTTGTTTTAGAATACTTCCCGGATAATAATGGGTTAGAATCGCTTCTGTTGAATAGTTGTGGAGGGCCATGCCTAGAGCGCCGATTTGACAAAGTCCGACGCCGTGTCCCCATCCCGCTCCATGTAAAATAAAACGAAGGGGAATGTCCTTTTCATCTTTTTCAATTTCCACATAAAAAGCGGAACTATAAAGAAACTGGGGGTGTAAAGATTGGCGGACTGCGAATTCACTGCTCAGCTCCAGGCTGCGCTCAATCCCGTTCTCGTCCGTATAGAGAACGGTTAAGTGATTAATCCGACCGGAACCTCCGCGCTTTTTGACAATCAAGTTGTTTACATAGCGGACCGATAGGGAGTGAAAAGTTTGTAATGTGTTACATAGAGTTTCCTGAGTGATTTCCTGCACCCAGCGGAAATAGGTTCCTTCTTCATCCACACTGCCCAGGTATTTTTTCAAATCCTTCTCAGGAATCATATGCGGCGAACAAAATGTGTTGGGAACATGATCAATCCAGGTTTTTATATGTTGTTCCTCACTCAGCGGCTTTTTCCATTCCGGGGGATCGGATTCGGCATCTGCTTTCACCTGTAAGTAGGGAACAGGCTTATTATCCCAGATAGTGGCAAAGGATTCCATGACCCCCCCGCAACTTTTGGAATAGCGGGCATCACAAATTTTTTGATCATACAGTAGAACCTGACCGAAGGTGTTAAGAGCGCCTGTCACGGATTGGGTACTTAAAAAAGTGGTCCCCTGATAACGCTGACAACAATCATCGTTACATACATCAATACCCAGATCAAGATGTTTCTGTTCCACATTGGCCAATATCCATGAGCGGGCTGCAATTGTTTGGGCCTCGATTAATGCGGTAGGACTGGCAGCACCCATTTCGGAAGTGGCCACACACATCAGATAGTGTTCCAGGGGTAGCTGATTGATCAGCATGAGTCGGTTTTGCCGGTGACGGACAATGAGCTCTCCTCCGAGACGTACATCAATGTACTTTTTCCAATGGAAACCGCGTCCGCTGATTACATTCTTTACGAGACAACCCTGCTGCGGAGCTAATCTCTTTGTTTCTCGCACCGGAAAGAGATGAAATTCGGTTTCCGTGGAAAGCAATTCTCCCTTTAACTGGAGTTGTAGGGTGTGTTTACTGAGTTTAAAAAAGAGTGGAGACCCTTCTTGCAGTCCAAAATCCCTGCCGTCTACTGAAAGTTGATACGCTTCCTGCTCGGGAACAAGGATAGTTACCGAAGTAAAATCATCTTCGGGCAGTATGATACCTACCCGGATCACCGGTTCTTGGGAAGGAATAAAGTCGGGTTGCAGCACACGAATTCCTTTACATTTTTTTCCAATTTAAATAAGCATCTATGCCGGCACCCAGGGCAGGCGCTTCCCGCAATTTAGAAGTATACATACGTTTCTCAATCGGCAGGTAATGATCCTTGGCTCGTCGATCCAAAACGGTAGATTCGGAGATGAGTGCATTCAGCCCCTGATAAAGCGGATCGGCCAGAACAATTTTACCTGCCGGCGAATCAAGTAGCTCTCCCAGTCGTTGTCCTACGATAATACGTTCCAAAAGTTTTCCCAGATAGGGGTGCTGTAATAAAAGGGAAGGGCGGTTTTCATTGACAAATTGAAACAACCCCTGCCATCCGGCATATAGGGTGGTGATACGCTCGAAGAGTAAATCCTGTAAATGAAGCCGTACTCTGTCAAATGTTTTTTGAGCATCCGTATCACCCTTCCGGGCCAGGGAGGCAATTTGCAAAGGATAAATTTGATCGGCATTTAATTCTTCCGTGGAACGTCCGCATATTTCACCATACAAACGTTGGATGCCTCCGGCCGAGGCAAATTTTTCCATACTCTCTCCATCAGAGTTTTTCAGCTCCCAAGACTTGGCGATCCATGTTTTGGCCTGATCAAAAGGGATTAAGACACCACCCAGTTTCATGGCATCAGCCACACCGGTTCCACCTCCTAAATAATAGGCGTCATTCACGTCTCTAAATAGACCACGGGCGGCATAATTCTCACCGATTCCACAATAATCCGCATCGCTTCCTATGTGCGATATTTTTTGTATAAATTGAATATTTTTTAAACGCAATCGTTGTTCCAAATGATCGGCATAATGAATCATGCGCGGGCCGTTGGCCAACACTTCTATGCCTCTTCCGTCTCCTGTTTTAAGACCGGGCATCCCTAAACCGACTAAAATCGGTTTCTGCTGATCGGCACCGGTAATTTGTTCAATTACCCGGGCACAAGCTTCAATATAAACCGCGCTCTGTTGTTCTTCCTGCGGCGTCAGTTGAATGCTATTTTTTGTGCGTTGATTCAGTTGATCTTGAATAGGGACTGCCGTGAAATCTGAAAGAAAGCCCGGAATTTCATAGTAGGAAACGGTAGCATGCAGTTGACCCAGTTCGAATGATTGTTCCGCTGTCGCAGGGACGATTTCCCAGGCACTGATTTTTGTAGCTCCACCGTCAATTCCGATTAAAATAAATTCCTGCATCGTTTAACCTTTTTGATTCAATTTCTGTCTGCGTAATATGGCCTGTAAGCGCATATAATCCTTGGCTTCATCGTTGCGATCAATCGTAGCCTGGTCAATACTATGATCCGTTCCACCGGAATGTCTCACTACCTCGTAAATAGCCTCCCACACCCGTCCGATACGATGACGCTCGCTTATTTGCAAAACCATATGATAGTCTTCTCCGTAGTTACGGGCATAAGGCTCATCATTTACACTAAATCCGATTTCATTAATCAAAGCAATCGGAATAGAGCGGGGCGCCCCGGCGCCATTGACCCGTAACAAATTATTTCTTCCGTTTTCCTCAGTCCATTCATCGTGGGTTACTACCGGAAGTTCTTCCATTCGGGAATAGTTTCCATGGTCATCTAATTCCCAGACCTCATAGGATCCGATTACCATTCCAATTGTGTTATCACTTTCATAAACCTGTAAAATCTTTTCAACGGCATTCGGTTTTAACCGGTCGTCCGAGTCCAGTTGTACATAGTAAGCTCCTTCAGCGATTTTGGCGCCCATGTTCAAACACAGACCTAAATTATTAATATCATAAACCAAAAGCTTTACTTGAGGTTTGTTAGGGCTATACTTGTCACCGCCGGCCATATAGCGTTTTACTTCCCGGATGGTCGGATCATCTGCACCGCCATTGACCACAATAATAGCCTCTACCTCGGGAACCGTTTGAGCCTGAATGCTTTCGATAGCAACGCCCACAAACTGAGGCCGATTGTTGACCGGGATAATCACGGAAGCTTTTAATTTTGCACGTGCTGAGGCCTGAGGGCGGGCCTGGTAAAATTTATGAGGCGGAAGATAAGCCTGAATGCGTTTCAGATGACCATTAACAACCTCTTCGGCCTCGGTCTGACTCTCTTTGCTGGCCAGTAGATAATCAAATACATTGTGCTCTTTACTTTCGGCTACGATTCGAAACAGGGAACCGGCATAACGGTTGGCAATATGAACCAGTTCATACTTTTCCGCCAATTTTAAACGTAAGTCGTAAAGAGTGTTGAATTTTAATTTCGGATCACAAAACCCGACTGATTCCAAAGCAGCCTTTCTGAAATAGAACACTTCCCCGTAGTCCTGATTATCACGAACCCGGCCGGGATGGTGTTTTAACAGGTGAATCTCTTTAACCGCCCCTTCTTCTTCCAATTCATAATCCGCATAAATCATTCCGGCCCGCGGATGGTGCTCCATGGTCAGGCAAAATAGGTCGAGGGCAGCCTGTTTCAACAAAATCTCAGCCTTTATATTGTGCACATATAACACAAATTGACCCTTCGATTCTTTTAAAGCCCGGTTTAATTGTGATCCGAGGGTAGATTGATTTTCTGCAGAAAGAATTTTTACCGGGAAATTCGTATCCAAATTAAGATCGTTCTTTTCATCTTTGTGGTCGGTCAGGATAATTACCTCAAAATCTCTGTGGGTCTGTTCTTGGATAGTCTTCCATAGTGTTTTAAATTTCTTATGAAGGTTCCGATGAACAATAATCGATGTAAGCATTTCTATTCCTCAATAAAGTAAGTATTTTTGTCGAATTTTTTTAAAGGCTTGCAACTCTTCCTGCCATTTCGATTCAATATCCTCAACCGGAATATGATTCTTTAGATCCTTGGTAATCCAATCGCAGCCCATCACTTTGTTAAACATCTTAACCCGGTTCGAATCGGCAAAGAGAGTATGTTGGGGATACAGGTCCATAACGGTTTGCATGATATAAAGGCCTGTATTGTATGAGTGGTAGGCTTTCGGATCTGTAATATGCAACTGGACTCCCTGGCAAATTTGATCTTTAAAAGAAGCATAATAAGGATGAAAATACAGGGGACGGAATAAAACTCCGGGTAATTGTAATTTGTTGAGCGCGGCAGCTAATTGGTAGCCGTCAATCCATGGTGCACCCACCATCTCAAAAGGAGAGGTATACCCTACACCTTCGGATAAGGTATGCAATTCTCCGAAAGTACCCGTACTTCCCATGTATAAGATGGTCATCCAGTGGGGAACATGGGGAGAGGTGGGCACCCAGGGAAGATGTGTGTCCGACCAGAACATATCTCTTCGCCAGTTTTTCATGGGAATGACCTTTAATTTAGCATGAATCTTAAATTCATTATTAAAGAGCAGGGCCAGCTCTCCGATGGTCATCCCGTGGCGATAGGGAATAGGATAGAGTCCCACAAAGGAGAAGAATCCCTTCTCAACCAAATTGCCCTCTATAGCCCGGCCGTTTATAGGATTAGGACGATCGAGTACAATGACTTCCTTGTTATATTTTGCGGCCGCTTTCAGCACTTCGGCCATGGTATAAATATAGGTGTAGGCCCGGATTCCGATATCCTGAATATCGATTATAAAAACGTCAATGGAATCCGACATCTGTTTCGTAGGTTGGCGATGACGGCCATAAAGGCTGAATACAGGAAGCCCTGTATGGGCATCCTTGGCTTTGGAAACATGCTCACCGGCATAGATGGCGCCCCGGATACCATGCTCCGGGCCGAAAAGGGCCACGAGGTTTATCCCTGGATTTTTAAAGAACACATCGGCCGTACTGTGCAATTTACTATCCACACCGCTGGGATTGGTAACCAATCCTACCCGTTTTCCCTTGATCAGAGTAAGAAATTTTTGAATAAAATTTTCATTACCCAGAATAACTTTAACCGTTTTATTACGGGGCTTGTTTTTTGAGATCATTTGTAGTGAAGAACAGGAGAAGAGTAGCGAAGAGAGAAACAGCACGAAGGATAACCGGAAAGGGTGCATAATTTTCTTGGACAAAAGAATCATATTTAAATCCTTATAGTGAAAACAGGTTGATTCATGAAATGAACAAACTTCTATAAAATAAGGATCATTATAATAAAATTCAAAATGAAAATGAAATTACTTTAAAAATATTGACGAGCGAACCTTTTTACCTATTACAGGA
This sequence comes from Calditrichia bacterium, assembly GCA_026983775.1. Taxonomy (GTDB): domain Bacteria; phylum Calditrichota; class Calditrichia; order Calditrichales; family Calditrichaceae; genus JALSTK01. The sequence goes on along the minus strand of JALSTK010000162.1, from coordinate 11,064 downwards.
GTATATAAAAAGTATAAAACAATTGTAAAAAAATGGTTTTTTACGTAATCTTTACCAAGAAAATATCTACAAGCGGTTGTAGCAAATGGCCATTGATTGGAAAAAAAATCACAGGGAGCATCTCTTAAGGAGTATGGTTGCGGTCCTTATTTTGCTGATATCTGTTTTCTTACTGTTTCAACGAATACCCGAAAAGAATGCCCCGGTTCCGGTTTTTAGGGTTCCGGCCCTGTCGGTCACCATCATTCCCCGTACCGTACAAAAGACCAAAACCGCACCGCCTCCCGAAAAGCCGGTCATTCCGGTATCTTCGGATGAAATAGATATCCTGGACAACATTCCTGTCCACTATCCGAAAAAAAATAGGAACCTTCACCTCGAAACCCACGGTGCTTATCAAGTAGAAGAATTACCGTATGTTCCCAGACAGATTTTGGAAGTTCTGCCAGCGAATTGCGGGCAAAAAATTCAGGGTAGAATTGATTTAGCTTTGCTCATTGATACGGAGGGTCATGTAAAAGACGTTCGTGTGCTCAAAAATACTACCGCTTCCGATCTGTGTTTAAAAAATGTTCTGCAAGCCGTGCATCAATCCCGTTGGGAAGCCGTAACGATCGATGTAAAGAAAGTATCTTACTGGATTTCCAAATCTTATGTATTCGGATCTTCCGAAACAGGGGGTCGGTAGGATAGGGTATAATTTATTTTATGGAGATGAAAATTTGAAAGGTGATTATCTATTCAACGGCGGTCTTTGTTACAGTACTGTTCTGAGTTTGGATTTTTTTAGAAATTAAAATATTAAAGCCACTTCTAATGTAAATCAAGATTCTCTGTAGAAAAGTATTCATCATTTGTTTATAGAAAATAAAGCCATACAGTAAAAGTAGAATCTGAAATCTTATAAAAGATTTATCAAAAAAAAATAATTTGAAAGGATAAAAATTAAAAATGAGTCATAAAAAAAGATATATATTTTGGTTAGCGCTTAATTTTTACTTTTTTTTGAGTGCCTGTTTATATTCACAAACTTTTTCGCATTCCTGGATTCGAACAAATCCCGGAGGTGGAGGAGCCTTTAGCACTATCGGGGCCGGTCCATCCGGAATTATTATTGCGGGAAGTGACTTGAGCGGAGCTTATCGCAGTTTGGATGGAGGAAAAGGTTGGGATGCAATTGGAGTCAATCGAGGAATTTTCGAAACACATATTTCAGGGATTGGGTTTGATCCGTTCAATGAAAAGGTTATTTTTATTGGTACAGAGAAGGGCATTTACCGAAGCAAGGATGGTGGAAATTCATATGTTAAAGTTTATGATACAGGATATATAACCGATATTGAAGTTTCCCGAAGTAATCCATCCGTAGTTTATGCAGCTTATCGGACCCAATATAATAAGCTGAGTAGTCGGGTCTTGCGTAGTGAAGATGGTGGGGAAGCATGGCCTTTTTTTCACACGAATTTTCCATCTGGCAGAGCTATCTTGAAACTTCTCTGCGATCCACAAAATGAAAATATTGTTTATGCATTAACCGGTAAAAGTCGCTTTGTTTGTGGACCTGCTGAGGTATATAAAAGCACAAATAAAGGGGAAAACTGGGTGCGCTTAGCTTCAGATGTCGGTTCAATTATGGATATCGCAATTGACCGGAACAATCCGGCAATTCTTTATTTCACCACCTATTCGGCGACATGTAGTAACAGTTGGGGTTGGACAAATATGTCAGGCAAATTATACCGAACTATGGATCAGGGGGAAACCCTGGAATTTTTGACGAATAGGACGGGCATCATCTTTTTGGATCCTGATTCGGGCAAAGTGATGCGCCTGCTGGACCCACGCGAGATTAATTCTTGGAGAGAAGATGCCGGAACCTGGACATCGGTAGACAGTGGACATACTTTTATTCAGACCGGTTTTATCGAAAACTGGGATTGCGGTTATAACGGTATTTATGATCCCGATTTGTCTACCCACAAAACTTACGGCGTTAGTTTTAACGGTATCGCTCAGACCCTGGGAACTGATCTATCAAACCCGAATGTCATACTATGGACAAATAGCCAATTTAGTTTCCGCTCTGTCGATAATGGAACAACTTTCCAGAATACCTTTACCAGAGAAGTAAAACCGGGCTGGTGGCAATCAACCGGTTTTGATAATATTGATCCCCTATACTTGGTAATCCATCCGTCAAATCCGAACATCATATATATCGGTTCGTTTGATATCGGCATCTGGCGTAGTTTAGATCATGGCGAAAGTTGGCAATCATGTAATCATCCGAATTATACAGGCGATTGGGAAGGCTACGGCGGCAATACCATCGCCATTACCATTGACCCTGAACGGGAAAATGTTGTCTGGTCGACAAATTCAGGTAATCAAGAAGGTGAGAGCCCTACCTACCTTTTACGCAGTAACGATTATGGCGAACGTATGAGCTGGATAAAATCCAATAGCGGCCTTCCAACTAAGGAAGTAATGGGCCTTTCATTAGACCCGACAAGTCCGGTGAATAATAGAACACTATTTGTAACCGCTGACGGCGATGTATATCGCAGCACAGACGATGGTTATTCCTGGTCAAGTGTAAAAGACAACGGCGGTTTGCGATTTACGGCGATTGATCACTTTGAGGGCAATTGGGTTTACGCAGGCGGCGGAGCCGGTTTGTGGCGTTCCGAAGATGGAGGAAATACCTGGGAAGAATCCGGACTTCCGGAAATGCGTGGGAATAATGACTTCTGGGGATCAGGCGGACAGGGCGTTTTTGATATTCATCCTGATGTACATAAAAAAGGTAGAGTCTATGTAACTGTATTTGGAAAGGACAAAGGATTGTGGCGGAGTAATAATGCGGGCCAGACATGGACAAAGCTATGGACAGATGATTATATGAGAAGAGTTGCCGTTTCTCCTTTAGATTCCAATATCATTTATGCCACATCCTCGTCTGCTTTCACTCATGGAGGATATGATTCAAACTCAAATGGAGTGATCTTTTCGTTTGATGGAGGTAAAACCTGGAAGAGCGCTAATGATCAAATGGCCTGGCCTTTTGCTATTTGTGTGAAACTGGATTCTACAGGGACCGTTTTTGTCGGCTCACCAGGAACAGGTTTTCAAAAGGCGCATGTCCCTGATATGACCTATATAGAAAAAAGACAAATAAATACATTTACAGGGATAAAACTATCAGCTTATCCTAATCCTTTCAATTTGTCGACGAAAATTGAGTATGAAATTTCTACAACCCAGAATGTTAACATCAGTATTTATAGCCTTCTGGGTGAGAAGGTAAAGACTTTGGTTTCCAAAATACAGCCAGCGGGCATTTATGCTGTAAAATGGGATGGAAAAAGTGACAATAATAAGTTAGTTTGTTCGGGAATATATATATTGCGCTTACGAAGCGGGTATAAATATCTAGAAAAAAAAATAGTATTTATTAAATAAAGAGAATTTTTCGGTAGGTATTGGGAAAAAAGAGGCTACCTGCATACTCCTACAGTAGCACGAACCGGAAATCCACTGCCAAAGCGGAGGGCTTTCTTTATGCGACTCAGAACACTTTATACGATCGTTCTTTGTAAAAGACGATGGAATAAATTTTTATCAATTCGTTAGATAGGGAGAGATTAATGAAAGTAGGATTAAAAAATCAGTTTTTAATTGGCATTATTCTTTGTTTACCCTTTATTATAAATGCCCAAAAGATATTTGATTGGGAAAATCCACAGATATTTGGCATAAACAAAGAGCCGGCGCATTTTGTTCACATTCCCTATCCGGATATCAAAACTGCATTGAAAGACAACGGATTAAGGATCCACTCACCTTATTACAAATCGCTGGATGGACGGTGGAAATTTTATTGGGCTAAAAATCCAGATTTTCGTCCAAAAGATTTTTATAAGCCTGACTATGATGTTAGGGATTGGCGTGGAATCAATGTACCCGGCACCTGGCAGATGCAGGGATATGGAATGCCAATCTATGCCAACCAAGCTTATCCCTTTAATCCCGACTATAAGACGTTGCATCCTCCATACATTCCGCATGAATATAATCCTGTTGGTTCCTATCGCATGAAATTTACCATTCCTGAGGATTGGTCAGGAAAGGAGATTTTCGTTCATTTCAGCGGAGTAAAAAGTGCCTTCTATATCTGGATCAATGGGCAAAAAGTAGGCTATAGTCAGGGGAGTATGACTCCTGCTGAATTTAATATCACTTCTTATCTAAAAAAAGGTGAGAACATATTAGCGGTAGAAGTCTACAGGTGGTCGGATGGCTCTTATTTAGAGAATCAGGATATGTGGCGCTTTAGCGGGATCTATCGAGGTGTCTTTTTGTATGCACTTCCGAAACTCCACTTTGAAGATTTTTATGTGAATGCTGGTCTGGATGAGTGGTATAAGGATGGTGTGTTACAAATTACTGCGAAGGTGCGTAATAGCTTTGATCAGCTCCAGAGACTGGTTCATGTGGAAAGCTATTTATACAACCAATACGGAGAATTAATATCAAAGGCGTCTCTTATGCCCGGAAAAAACGATAAAGATATACCTGCCGGAACGATTGTTGTGTATAGATTGAAAAAGACTATTACCAATCCTGAGAAATGGACTGCTGAGACGCCCAACACCTATACTGTAGTTCTTGCTTTAAAAGATTCGGATGGTAAATTTTTAGAAACAGTTCGTACTCTAACGGGATTCCGCACAATAAAAATAAAAAATAGTGTTTTTCTTGTCAACGGACGCCCGGTAAAGCTTAAAGGAGTAAACATTCATGACCATGATCCTGTTCACGGAAGAACTTTGGATATTAAATGGATAGAAAAAGACATTCGGATGATGAAGCAGGCCAATATCAATGCTATTCGTATGTCACACTATCCCCATGATTCGCGATATTATGATTTGTGCGATCGATACGGAATATACGTGATGGACGAAGCAAATATAGAATCCCATATTTTATCCATTCAAAGGGAAAGACTTCCAGGGAGTGATCCTTTATGGATGTATGCTTCTTTGGATAGAGTCGTCAGAATGGTTAGCAGAGATAGAAGCCATCCGTCCGTGGTGATATGGTCCTTAGGGAATGAAGCAGGCAAAGGCCAGAATTTTTTAATTATGCAGGCGTATTTACATGCCGTTGATCCCTCCAGACCTGTTCACTATTGGGATTATACGGATGCTTCAGACTTTTTTACCTCAGGTTATGTAACACCCGAAGAATTGAATAACTTACATGATGAGAGGAATCGTCCACTTATTTTGACAGAATATGCCCATGCGATGGGAAATTCTACAGGCAATTTAAAAGACCTCTGGAATATCATATATAAGCGGGAGGAAATGGCTGGCGGTTATATCTGGGATTGGGTGGATCAGGGATTGCAAAAATTTGATAAGAAGGGAAAGAAGTTCTGGGCTTATGGGGGTGATTATGGAGATACAATAGGAGATGCTAACTTTTGTATAAATGGTCTTGTCTTCCCTGATCGTAAACCACACCCAGCCTTGTCTGAAGTGAAAAAAGTGTATCAGTTTATAAATTTTAAGGCCTATAATTTATTGAGGAAGCAAATAAATATTCATAATGCTTATTCGTTTACAGATTTAAATAAATTTTATCTTTCATGGTCGTTAACTGATAACGGTGAAATCATTCAAAATGGTATACTGGCCCCTTTTAATCTGCCGCCGAATCAGGAGACAATGATTACAATCCCGTTTAAAAGTCCAAAATTCCATCCCGGCGCAGAATACTATTTACTTGTTAAGGCACATTTAAAGAATCAAGAATTCTGGGCTGAAAAAGGGCACGTAGTGGCATGGGAACAATTTTATGTACCGTTTGTTCCTTTGGCAATTCAGCCTAAACCATTAGTAAATCCTGATGAATTCCCGCCGCTGACTGTCGATTCTATAAAAAATGATATGATTATAAAAGGTAAAAAATTCACGCTTACCGTTGATAGAAACCGAGGAACAATTACAAAATATTTGTTTAACGGAAATACAATTATTGAAAGCCCGTTTATTCCAAATTATGGGCGCGTACCTACGGATAACGATCTCGCAGGTTGGGGACATACGCTTGATGCCTGGAAATTAGGCGGTCAAAGTAGAAGCGTCGAGTCTTTCTCTTTAAAACAATTATCATCGAAGATAGTAACGATTGATATAAAAGGAAAAATTCCGGTGGGATCATCCACTTATAATACCACTTATCAAATCTTTGGTAATGGTGCAGTTAAAATAAACCATACACTTTTTCCTAGCGGCAAAATTCCTAAGTATATACCAAAGTTTGGAATGTCTGCTCGCATTCCAGCTAGATATAATAAAATGACCTGGTACGGAAGGGGACCGGAAGAAAACTATTGGGATAGAAAAGACGGGGCGCCTATCGGTCTTTATTCCGGATTAGTAGATACCTTGTGGACAAACTATGTACGACCGCAGGAAAACGGCAATAGAACAGAGGTGCGATGGGTTGCATTTACCGATGAAAAAGAGCATGGTCTTCTAATATTAGCAGCCCCCATTATAAATGTTAGCGCCTGGCCATATAGTTCGAAAGATTTGGAACAAGCCAAACATATAAATGAATTACCGAAACGTGATTTTATCACTGTAAATATAGATTATAAACAAATGGGGGTCGGAGGTACGGATACCTGGTCCCAGAAGGCGCGGGCTTTAACCACATATCGACTACCCGGTGATCGCGAGTATTCTTATCATTTTATTATCATCCCCTATCAAAAAAACAAGGAAGCGTTCAAGAAAATTACAAACAAAAGGTTTGCCCCTTTTTATTAAAATTAAAGATTTAAGGTGAGAATGAACGCATATCAAGGGATCTCGGTATAAACAGGGTCAATGGCGCCGGTAGCACCTTTTCGGTAAAAAAAGCGAGATTGGGTAATCTTTGCATCGATTGAGGCTTCGAACAACCATCTATTTCAAATGCGTAGTATTGCAACTGCATGCCACCATGCCTTAATTTTGAATGTATTTATATTAAAAAGATGGAAACCGGTGAATTTATTGAAATTCTTTCTTCTATGGGTATTGTTAATAAACTTTTTTGATTTTGAAAAACCAAGAACTTGCAAACAGATATAAAGGGAAATTCAATATTTAATGGCCCAAAGTTATCTTCATTTCAGATTTGATTATTTAAGGCCCTCTAATTATATTTCTCACTTATGAAAAATTAATTATTCACTAAGCCGAATTGCGGAAGGAATGCATATGTTAAAGCCCCAGAAAAAATTGACCAAAAAAGAAATCAAAGAGGATAAATTTGTCCAGTTCACCATGCAGGCGAAAGCCTTTGCAGAAGATAATGCCAGGATGCTAAGCATTGTCACTACAGCGGTCGTTGTCATAATTGCCGTTTTTTTTATTTACATGCATTTTCATAACCAAACGATTCGTAAAGCAAGCACCCTCCTCGGTGAAGCGCAGTTGGAATATCAGAATCTGAATATTTCCAAGGCCAAGACCCTGCTAACCCGCCTGATCGACGAGTATGATGGCACGAGGCCTGCTCTGCAGGGAAAATTTCTTTTAGCGAATATTTACTTTCAGGAAAATAATACCCGCAAAGCTGAAGAGACCTACCTGGATTTCATTAATTCTTACAGTGGTAGCCCAATTCTTTTAGCATCCGGTTACGCCGGGTACGCGGCTTGTCTGGAAAGAGACCATAAATATCTGGAAGCGGCCCGATTTTATAAAAAGGCCCGGGAAGCAGCACCGGATTTTGTAGAAGCAGCCGATTATTTGTATCTCGCCGCATTAAATGAAATATCCGCGCAGGCGTATGATCAGGCCAAAGCGACTTTAAATAAAATTATTAGCGATTATAAAGATTCTTCCCGAAAAAACGATGCGGAAGCTCAGTTAATTCTTTTAGCAGGGAATTGAAATGGAACTCTTAGAGGAAGGTAAAAAATATTTTATTGAAGTGTATCGCCGTTTCCCGATCGATGTTGAAAAAGGAATGGGAGTTTATCTGTATGATAAAAACGGTACCTGCTATCTTGATTTTTTAGCCGGTATTGCCGTAAATGCCCTGGGATATAACCATCCGGCCATCCATTCGGCGATTAAGAAGCAGTTGAACAGGAACCTTCATCTCAGTAATTATTTTTTACAGGATATTCAACTTGAATTGGCCAAAAAACTGATCGAATTAACCCCTTTCGAGAAATTATTTTTCACCAACAGCGGTACGGAAGCCATCGAAGGGTTACTCAAAGTGGTTAAAAAATGGGGTAACTTACATGATAAACAGGAAATAATTGCTTTCGAAGGAAGTTTCCACGGCAGAAGTTTGGGCGCGCTTTCCATAACGATTCAGGAAAAATATCAGAAGAGCTACCGTCCTCTTTTGCCCAACGTAAAAATAGTTCCTTTCAATGATGTGGAAGCATTCGAAAAAACGGTCCATAAAAAGACGGCTGCTGTTTTTTATGAGGGTATAACAGGTGAGGGAGGTATTCATCCTGTATCTTCGCACATGTTTGCTGCAATGCAAAGGGCAAGGGAAAAGTATGATATTCTGTTAATCGCAGACGAAATTCAGACCGGTGTTGGAAGAACCGGATCTTTTTATTATTTTGAACAAACGGAGGTTGTACCCGATGGAATTGCCACGGCTAAAGGTCTTGGGGGCGGTTTGCCTTTAGGTGCTTTTATCGTGAACCGGAAGTTAAGTAATCTTCTCGATCCTGGAGAACACGGTACCACGTATGGAGGTAATCCATTGGCCTGTGCTGCCGGATTAGCCACCGTAAATGTAGTTTCCCGGAAAAGTTTCCTGCACGATGTCCAGCAAAAAGGAAATTATCTGGAAAGTAAACTCTATGATATTTCTTCCGAATTTTCGGATGTTGTCTCTGAGGTGCGGGGGAGGGGATTAATGCGTGGCCTGGAAGTTAGAAAAGATGCCTTAAAAATAATGCAACAAGCCTTTAAAGAAGGCCTTATTTTTAATATTGCCGGAGGTAATACTTTACGATTCGTGCCTCCATTAATCGTGTCTTATGACGAAATAGATGAAGCTTACGAAAAATTAAGGCAAACCTTTTTACATCTGTTCCGTTAACAAGGGGACATATTTTGATTTTTGAATATGATATTCAGATATCATTCATTTTAATGTCACTCCTGCTATTTACACTGACTTTATTCCGTCCGACACTGGCCCAGTTTAAACATGATCAAACAGACCAGCCCGAAGTATCCGTTAAATTTATTCAAAAAATCGTATGGAATATTCGTATTATTTCGATGTTCCTGATAGCAATCATCTTAACCAAACTCTTGTTCATAATTATCTTTCCCAAAGGAGCCATGCCATTCTCGGGAAATCATTTTTATAGCCTTCTGGAAATTTTTTTCATGATACAGGTAATCCTGACGATCGTTTACCTGGTTTTTCCCTTTTCCTTAAACCTTAATTTACGGTTAAAAAAAGAAAAACGATTTTTCTTTATTAAAAAAGTTAGTAATTGGCTGATGCCGGTTGTCTTTTTGGATATTCTGGTCACTTTTATCTTCTATCTAATCCTTACAGATCACAGCCTTTTCCCGCTGGTCGGCAAAACATCCCGCGTCATTTTCAATCCAAATACCACTTCACCGGTATTAGTATCTTCGCTGGGTTTATTTTTACTGACATTGATTTTGTTTATTCTCTTTTCGATATTTTATTTACGGTTTCAGAGATCATTGAAAAGAATATCCGGATTTATCTACTATGGATTGGCTATACTACTCTGGGCATTGACCCTCACCAGCAGCGGACTCAATTTGTCGTTTTTTTCCAACCTGCACTTATCGGTAAATAGTCTCAATTTTTTTTCATCTGATTCCGGCTATATCGGGTTCCTGTGGCTATTCGTGCTAATTATCGGAACCGTATCTTTTTTTATGAGTTTTATTATATTCAAATTAAGAAAGGCGTTTATTGCCGAGTATTTAAGAATACATCATTTAATTCAATTAAACCGTCTTACACTGATCAGCTTGTCCATCTTGCTTCTATTTAACGGTTGGCCCTTTCTAATGATTTATTATTTTAAATAACGGGAAGAATTATGGCATCGGTAAAATTAATTCATGTTCATAAATATTATGAAAAGCAAGTTCATGCCATTCAGGATGCGAATGTCGACATCCGAGATAAAGAATTTGTTGTGCTGGTCGGTCCATCAGGCTGTGGTAAAACAACCTTACTCAGAATGATTGCCGGCCTGGAAGAAATTAGTGAGGGTGAAATATATATCGGAGATCGCCTGGTCAATAATGTGCAACCCAAAGATCGTGATATTGCCATGGTATTTCAAAATTATGCTCTGTACCCCCACATGACGGTTTACGACAATATGGCATTCGGCTTGAAACTAAGAAAATTTTCCAAACCGGAAATTGACAAACGGGTGAGAGATGCGGCTCGTTTGCTCGAACTGGAAAATTATCTTGATCGAAAACCGAAAGCATTATCCGGTGGACAAAGACAAAGGGTGGCTCTGGGAAGAGCAATCGTACGTAAACCCCAGGTATTTTTATTTGACGAACCCTTAAGTAACCTTGACGCCAAATTACGTGTCCAGATGCGTATCGAAATCAATAAACTGCATCACCGTCTCAAGGCTACCATGATTTATGTGACCCATGATCAGGTTGAGGCTATGACCATGGGTAATCGCATCGTGGTGATGAGGGATGGCCTTATCCAACAAGTGGGTTCGCCTTTAGAGCTATATAATCATCCGGTAAACATATTTGTTGCCGGCTTTATAGGAAGTCCGGCTATGAATTTTATTGAGGGAGAACTGATCGTCAATAAGGGCGATATGCAATTTCGGTCATCTTCGGCCATAGTTGACCTGGAGCCCGTATGGATCACAAAATTGAAGGCTAAAAATATCAAGAAAGTTGTTCTCGGCGTACGTCCCGAAAATCTGATCTTATCGAAAGCGGACCAGGCCTCCGGCAACAATCACCTTAAAGCGGAAGTAGAAGT
>JALSTK010000161.1 GCA_026983775.1 Calditrichia bacterium | reverse complement strand
CGATGGTGTTACTTTCATCTTTTAGGTTCCTCCTTTTTTGTTTTGGCTAAATGAATTTAACCAATTTTTATTAATTGGGGGAGGAACCTTTCATATTAAATTTCAACTAACTTTAAGATAATGCCATGCTCAATCTCGCAACAAATTATATATAGGTACTCTCAACAATGGTATATATTATTCGCCTAATTATGGAGATAGTATTACTCAGCTTAATAACGGCTTGTCTGATGAAACTATATGGTGCTTTTATGTTGATGATGCAAATTATCTTTTTGTTGGAACTAACGGTGGTGTTTATAGAAGTAATTTACCAATAAATTCGATCTTATCAGATAATAATAATGAAATTAGTAAATTTGATTTATTACAAAATTACCCTAATCCCTTCAATTCATATACTCATATTTCTTTTAATAATTTCAAATTGCAAAATATTTCATTAGAAATATTTGATGTAAATGGTAAAAAAATAATCGCTGTTTTAAACAAAAGGTTATCTCCTGGTTATTATAATATTATTTGGGATGGTAAAAATAGTAAGGGAATTAAATTATCTTCTGGAGTATATTTCTATATATTAAAATCTAGTTATTCTTATAAAATTCGTAAAATGATCATTTTGCAGTAAAACTCCTTATAATAAAAAATGGAGGATTAAAAAATGTTAAAGTTCTTTTTCTTGCTGATTTTATCTATCTCTTATAACTCTTTTGCTCAGTTTATGCCAGATTTGCCTGAACAAACTATAGGAGATGAAACAGTTAGTAATATTAGATCAACTCCTCTTTCAGGTAATTTAAAAGTAGTTTTTATTGAATATTCTTTTCCAGATTATCCGGTATCCATTGCCAAATATACAAACCGTGATAATCCTTCTGGGCATTATTATAGAGCATAGGAACTTATCCTGACGGTTCCCAAATTCAAGATGAAATAGAAAATAATGGGCCTATAGAGGTTGCTAGTTTTCTTTCCGATGCTGTCACTGATTATTTTGAAACGATGTCTCATGGTAATGTTTCCGTAACATTTAATATACCTCGAAATCCTTCTAAATCTTCAGGTATTTGGTATACTGCCCAGAATCGTTCTTTTTATGTACCTAATACTGAGGCTCATAAGAGTATTATGGATTCAGTTTATCATTATTATTCTTCATTAATTGATAGTGCAAATTGTATAGTTTTCTTTTCCTCTAATGCAACTTATAGCTCTACACTTAGTGCATATGGTTCTTTAAAACTTTCTAATAATACAAGTGTATATAATGGTCCTTATACTTATGGCAGAAAATTCCATTGGCCTCAGAGTCCATGGTTATTGGCTCATGAGATTTCTCATAGAATTGGTAAATCCCTTGATCCAACTGCAAGTTCTCTTACTATTGTAGATAGAGGAATCGATCAGTCTGCTTCCTTATATAATCCTTTATACGGTACTACTTATGTAAATGTGACAACAGGTACTTATGATTTAATGTATCATAATGATAATCATTCTACTGAAAATTCTCTCTATGGTCAAATTCCCTTATCAAGTTATGACTTGATAAAGTTAGGTTGGATTGCTTCAGACGAAATTTTAGAAATTCATCCTTTATCAACATCAAGTTTGATATCTATTAAATTAGCAGATTTACGAAAACAACTAACTGCTCAACAAAAATCAAATAATTATTTTAGAGTAGTTAAGATTTTTTTAAATGAGAATTTTTATTCAAGTTGTGATGAATATTTATTAGTAGAATATCATAAAGGTACAGATTATGATAGACATTTTTATAATTATGATGAAGGTTTATGTACTGGAATTTTAATTTGGCATGTTGCAGAAACATCTAATTCATCTAATCCTGCAATGGAAATATTAACATCTGTTCCTTATAATGGCTACTACGGTAATCCTTTACCTGATGATAGTTATCCAAAAACCTGGGAAATATATTCATATCCCAGTAATTGGACAGGGATATTAAAAAGTAATGAATATGATTGGTTAAATGATTTAAAATTATCACTTCCAGCATTTGGTAGTTTTTCATATGCGCCTAATGGTGGTCGTCATATATATGAAGTATTAAAAACAGATAATGCTAATTGGTATAGATGTAATAGTAAAAAAGATGATTTTTTTTCTGATAGCCTTGTAAAAGGGCGTATCAATAATAGACTTCTTCCTACAACCATTCCTTCAACAAGAGATTGGTGGGGTAATCAGACAAATATAGGAATAATTAATATAATTACAAAAACAGATCGAATGGAGTTTGATTTTTATAATAATTATTGGACGGGTTCTATTGTAGAAAGTCAAACAGTAAATGGTACTATTCATGTTTATGGTGATTTAATTATTAATAATGATGTCTCATTTACTTTAGAAGCGGGCTCAGTAGTAAAATTCCATGGCAATGCTAAATTAACGGTCAACGGCACACTAAATGTTCAAGGTACATCTTCAGAACCGGTTACCTTCACCCGTTCCGGTTCCTCCGGTTTGTGGGGCGGCATTTATGTATCCTCCGGCGGCAATGCCGATTTCAATTGGTGCAATATAAAAAACGCTTCTGTGGGCATCGATGCGGATAACAGCGGAACGGTGCAGATAAATCATACAAATTTGGATAACTGTTTTATAGCTATCAGCGTGGACGGTTTGTCTTCTGTTGATTTTTATGGTTCCAAAATAGAAAACTATGAAAGCAGGGGCATAACCCTTGACGACGGCGCCACGGTGTGGTCTGAGTATTCTTTTATAACCTGGCAGGAAGGTTCGGAATTAGACCCCGATCAAATCGGTATCCAAAATTATGGCGGCGATGTATCCGTTTTATATAGCCAGATTTCTAATAACGGTCAAGGTTTGTTTAATTCAGAAGGTTCTTGGGCGGACTTGGGTTATGATGAATGTTCTGATGAATCCGGTTTTAATAATATTGTTTGTAATTTAATAGATATAAATACATTAGAAGATATTGTTGCTTGTTATAACTATTGGGGCGGCGACGAGCCGGATAATTTTGAAGGTACCGGCGACGTGGACTACGATCCATGGCTTGAGGAACCCGATGACGGAAATCCTTATGACGGTGATTGTACGAGCGGCCTAAATAAGTCTTCCGGTCCTGTAACTTTAGCAAAAACATCATCATCAAAATTCGATACTCAGGATTTTCTTTTGTACCGTCAAGGAATTACGGCCTATAAAAAGGAAAACTATGCCTCTGCCTTAGCAAGCTTCGAGTCCCTTTTGAATAAATATGAGGATTCCTTTTTTGCCCGTTTTGCCCTGCAAAAATGGTTGATAATCAAGTTTAAGATGAACGCCAAAGAGGACATCCTGCCCTATCTCAATTCGCTTAAATCTACAAAATCGCTGAAACTTAACGACTATATAAAAAAGATGGAAGTCCTGGTTCAGCGGAAATTTAGTGAAACGGAAAACGCTCTTTCCTTAATCGGCGAGTATAGCAGTTCGGGCAAATCCGCTGGTTACAACAGCTTTTTCAAATATCAGCAGGGTTTAATCTATCAATACGATCTAAAAGATAAAAAGCAGGCCGAAACCATCTTTACGGAGTATTTGCAGCTTTATCCCGACGATGCGCGTAAGCCTCTTGTTCTAAGCCATCTGAACCTTTTATCCACAGCTAATGATACGCTGGTAAAAAAGGAATCCGATTCCGCAGAAGGTTCTTCCGGGGAAAAGACTCCATACAAATTTGCCCTGTCGGCCAATTATCCCAATCCCTTTAACCCGTCCACTACGATTACCTTCAGCCTTCCGGAAGAGGGCATGGCCCGTTTGGCGGTGTACGATTTGGCCGGTCGTCTGGTAAAAACACTGCGCCAGGGCCGTCTGGAAGCAGGCTTTCATTCGGTAAAGTGGGACGGTCGCAACACTTTAGGCGACACAGTGGCCAGCGGGGTGTATGTTTACATGCTGCGCTTTAAGGATAAAATACTTTCGCGCAAGATGCTGCTGCTGCGCTAATGGGTGCAATCAAAAAGGCCGGATACCACCGGCCTTTTGGTTTGTTCTTTCGCATACGGCTAACACAAATCCATTTCAAAAATTTTGCCGGCAAAATAAAGCGGGATATTTTGTTTAACTCCTTCTTTCCCGTAAAAAGGTTTTTCAGGTAAAATAACCGCGCAAGGGTTTCCTGTTTTTCTTATTTAACTATACAAAACCTGCTTAACTAAAACAGGTACGTACTTTTTGCAAGGAATATTTCTTATTTTTCCGAATTTTTATCAGCAATAATTCGGAAAATATCTAAATGATGGCCTATTTTATTCTGTACAGGTAAAAAAATAGGAACGGCCGCAGATTACTACGGATGAAATACGGATTCGAAAAGTACCTTTACGCGTATATTTTCCGCTGCATTCCGTGCCGGGCCATGAAGTTCGCTTACTGTGGACGATCGCTCGTTGAGTAATCCTCACGACCCTTCGGGAGGATGTATCGGAGCAAGCGGACGGTGGCTTCGATACGTCCCGACCAGTCGGGACTACTCAGCCACCGCAAGGCCAATGCTCGTTGAGTAGCCATCCGACGGGTCGGGAGGGCGTATCGAAACGAGCAGCCATACGCTTCGTCTGCAAAAATTTCTACCAATAATAAGCTTACTTTCCGGATTTGCTTTTTTAAATTTGGTATTTGTCGGGCGGGCTTTTTCATCTTTCCGAACCCTGAGAATTGCCTTTTATCGGAATCTTTTTTATATTCGTTCCAGTAATAGTGCTGCTAATATCGGATTATTATCCAAAAATAGTAAGGTTATTTATGGAATACATTGCGCGCGATTTGGAAAGAACCATTCAGAAATACTGGGCACTGCCGCAAATCATTGCCATTGTAGGTCCACGACGCTCGGGAAAAACCACATTACTCCGACACTTACAGGCGCAGTTAGAAAACAGTATTTACATCAGCTTTGAAGACCAAAAAGTGCTGGCCTTGTTTAATCAGGACATGGAAAGTTTTGTGGAACTTTATGTCAAGAATAACCGCACCATTTTTATTGACGAATTCCACTACGCCGTCGAAGGAGGAAAGCAATTAAAATACCTGTTTGATTTTTTCCCGGGAAAAAAAGTGATTATCAGCGGTTCTTCATCCTTGGATTTGATGGTGAAAGCGGTCAAACATCTGGTGGGTCGCATTATTCACTTCGAGTTATTTCCTTTTTCATTCAGGGAATTTTTAAGAGCCAAATCGCCGGAATTACTGTCTGTGCTGGAAAGAGGTCGCCTGACGGATGAATCGCCATTGCATGAGCGCATATTCAAGTTGTGGCAGGAATACCTGATATTCGGCGGCTATCCCGAAGTCGTGCTGCAATCCGATAGAGAAATAAAAATTAAATTATTGGAAGGAATTTACAATACTTACCTGCTGCGCGAGGTCAGGGATATTATCGGACTGAGCAATGATTTTAAATTCGTAAAACTGTTGAAGGCGTTATCATTACAAATTGGAAATTTGATTAATTACAACGAGTTGTCGGAGCTGTCCGGATATGACTACAAAACACTGAAAGCGCGCTTAAATATCTTAGAAAAAACGTACATCACTTCCTTTATTTATCCCTTTTATCGCAATAAACACACGGAAATTGTAAAAAATCCGAAAGTTTATTTCTTTGATAGCGGTTTGCGCAATTTCATTCTCTCAAATTATCAGTCGTTGGATCTGCGCGGCGACAGTGGCGCCTTGTGCGAAAATTACGTGGTTACAGCCCTAAAAAGAACAAATCTCAATGTGAATTTCTGGCGTACCAAAAATAAAACGGAAATCGATTTTATTGTCCAAAAAAATGGGGAATTATCACCCATTGAAGTGAAATGCAGTAAAAATGTGCGAAAAACGCCGCGGGCATTTTATTCCTTTAAACTGCATTACGATTTTGATCAGGGTGTGATTTTTTCGTTAATGAAAAAAACAAGAAAGGAACAATTGAACCATACGACTATTTTAAATTTCCTGCCCATTTATGGTTGCGAGTTTCAAGATAAAACCGAAGACCGGGGTTCATCACGATCAGGAACCGTTTAATCATTTGCCGATTATTCCCGCTTTTTAAGTCGTATCCAACCACTTCTTTTGGCGCTTAAGCGTACTGTATCGGAATTTGCAACCGTATGCCTGAAGGTGCGAGAGCGCACAGAGAAAAAATATTTATAAAATTCACTGTTTCCGGCGTTCTCAAATGCGATTTTGAAAATTTTCTTTTTACGCTCGTTAAGTAGTCGTGGCTTCGATACGTCCCGACAAGTCGGGACTACTCAGCCACCACCCAACACCGCTCGTTGAGTAGCCCTCCCGACCTGTCGGGAGGATGTATCGAAACGAGCGGCAACAGTGGCTTCGATACACCTCGTCCTGCATGGGCGGGACTCGACACTCAGCCACCGTGCGGAGGCGTATCGAAACGAGCCTCTTTCCTGAATATTTTCTTTGCTAATTTCGGCAGTTCTTCCCATCGTCCTTCGATTAATGCCTGTTTCTTTTTTCGGCTCCAGCCCTGTACCTGTTTTTCCCTGTAAAAGGCATGATCAATTTTTTCGTATTCTTCACAATAAACCAACTTAACCGGAAGACGTTTCTTGGTATAATTGGCGCCCTCTCCGGTTTGATGCTGCCATAGCCGTCGTTCCAGATGGGTTGTGCTTCCGGTATAATAACTACCGTCCGCACATTCCAGAATGTACATGTAGCCTTTCATTATGATAACTCTGGATTTTATTGGTTTTGTTTAAATTTAATTGAGTAAGAATGAAAATACAATTTGTTTCAGCAAGGCCGACGCCCGTTGAGTAATCCTCACGACCCTTCGGGATGATGTATCGAAACGGGCGGCAACCGTGGCTTCGATACGCCTCGTCCCGCTTGGGCGGGACTCACCACTCAGCCACCGGAGGCGTAACGCTCGTTGAGTAGCCATCCCGACGGGTCGGGAGGGCATATCGAAACAAGCGGCCATACGCCTCGTCCCGCTTGGGCAGGACTCACCACTCAGCCACCGGAGGCGTAACGCTCGTTGAGTAGCCATCCCGACGGGTCGGGAGGGCATATCGAAACAAGCGGCCATACGCCTCGTCCCGCTTGGGCGGGACTCACCACTCAGCCACCGTGGGGGGCAACGCTCGTTGAGTAGCCCTGCTTCAGCGGGACGTATGTTTACATGCTGAGCTTTAAGGATAAAATGCTCTCGCGCAAGATGCTGCTGCGCTAAGCTTACTAGCCCCCTTCACCCTATCCTACACTTCAGAAAAAATATTTTTCCCTTGACAAACCGGGGGGGGGAATATATTTTTAGTAAATTTTATTTAGTCCGCTGACTAAAGGGGCTGCGCCTGCCAATAGACAGAGGCAAATCGAAGAAGACATAACCTTGATCAAGGTCGAAAGATAACCGTTCCGTTAACGGGAATGATGGAAACGCATTGGGACGCGATGTTTCAACGGGTGTTTATATGGGGGTAATAAAAAGTATTCTCAATATATTAAAATTGTTTTATTAAGGTGATATTATCTCCTATTTATAAAACTCTAAAATTAAGGAGATATATTATGTTTATTAAAACAGTAGATATTATTCTTATAATATATAATTTCTTACCGGCTCAACATAAACTTATAAACCATCCAAATGTAAAGTCCGATGAAGGCAACCCGGTCACAACGATCCGTTTCAGTCTTCCCGAAAAGAGCCCTGTTTATATAAATGCAGGGTAGATGGGTGAAAAAGCTTATAAAAGGAAATCCGGCAGCCGGTTCCTATCAAATCATCCGGGAAAACCGGTACGGGCAGCGTCTATATTTACAAAATGCAATACAATAAAGTACAATCGGTAAGATGAGATGAATACACGGGAGAAGATAAAAAATAAGGCAGCCCTATTTGACTTGCGGGACTGCCCTTTTATTTAATTTCCGAAAAAGAATCCGATGGAATTATGGGCCAGATCGATTAACGGCCCCCAGTAAACGCCGAGCGCCAATACCGGAATGAGTAAAAGCCAGAGCAGCACCCGATCATACAGCGGCACACTGATGGCCTTGATCTCTTCATCACGATCCAGGAACATCACTTTAATCACGTAAGCATAATAATACAATGAAATCACACCGTTAATAACACCGATCACGGCCAGCGTATACCAGTTCTGCTTAATAATGGCTGCAAACAGGTATACTTTTCCGATAAATCCGGCAAAGGGCGGAATACCGGTTAGAGACAGCATAAAGACCGCCATGGCCACAGCCGTTAAAGGATGACGGTAGCCCAGCCCTTTATAAGCGGATATATCTTCGCTTCCCAAGTGCGGGGTCATGCTCTGCACGACCCAGAAAGCGCCGAAATTCATAAACATATACACAACCATATAGAACATGATGGCTGTAAATCCCCGGGTATTAAACACCACCAGAGCCATCATCATATAGCCCACATGGGCAATGGCCGAATAGCCCAGCATACGCTTGATATTCTTCTGCCCCAGGGCGGAAACGTTACCTAAAGTCATGGTTACCACGGCCAAAACGGCCAGAAGGAGCGGGGCCTGAATCTGAACATTCTGGATAAACGTGGTCTGGGAAGCCGGATGGGCGACTACGGTTATGAGGAAACGAATGAACAGGGCAATACCGGCCGCCTTGGGACCTACGGAAAGGAAGGCCGTAATGGGAGTCGGTGCACCTTCATATACATCCGGTACCCAAAAATGAAACGGTACCATGGCAATTTTATAACCCAGCCCGGCCACAACCATCACAAAAGCAATGAACACAGGCAAGGGTTGCAGAGAGTGACCCACAATAGCCTGCTGTATGGCAAACAAGTTGGTATGCCCGGTCAGACCGTAGATATAGGAGAAACCGAAAGCCATTACACCCGTACTGGCCGCGCCATATAAGACATATTTTAAAGAGGCTTCGTTCGATTTCATATTAAACTTGTTAAATCCGGCCAGAACATAGGAAATGATCCCGACCATTTCCATGGCAATAATAATCATCAATAAATCATTCACTTCCACCATCAGGAACATGCCCAAGGTAACCACCAGCAGCAGGATGTAATATTCCGAATGTCGGCGGAAGGCCGGCATGGAGATAAAGATAACGATGATAGTCGATAAAGCCGTTAGAACCTTAAAATACACCGCGAAACTATCCAGCACAATCATCCCTTCGAACAAAGAAGTGAAGGCATAATTATATTGCCGGTAAGCCAGGAAGAAGGCCACCAATACAGCCAATACGGACAGGTAGGCGGTTATAATTTTCTTATCCTTTTTCAGCAGTAAATCCACTATGATGATAATCAGAATGGAGGCCGAAAGGAAAAGTTCCGGTAAAAAGTACTGAAGACTGTTTAGATTATTCATGAATTAATTCCCATTTTCCATTTTCATGTTACGGAATGAGCGTGATTAGGTAATTCAATGAAACTTTAATCATATTCAATATCGGTAACGGGTAAATTCCGAAAAAGATGGTTAATAATCCGAGAGGAACCAGGGTAAACAATTCCCTGCCGTTTATATCGCCAATGGATTCATATTTGGGATTCAATTTCCCAAGGAATACCCGCTGAACCGTCCACAATACATAACTGGCGGTTACGATAATGCCGAAAGCGGCGATGATCGTTAAAACCCTGTACACCGAAAAAGCACCGATAAAGACCAGGGCTTCGGCGATGAAACCGGTCATACCCGGCAAACCCAGAGCCGCAAAAAAGGCCAGGCTGGCCACTCCGGCATAGACAGGCATACTCACCGCCAGGCCTCCGAATCCGTTAATTTCACGATGATGGGCACGATCGTAAATAACGCCTACAATAAGGAAGAGCATGGCGGTAATGATACCGTGACTGAACATCTGGAACACGGCGCCATTGATGCCGGCCGATGTAAAGACCGACATACCGAGCAGCACAAACCCCATATGGGAAACCGACGAATAGGCAACCAATTTTTTCAAATCCGATTGAGCCATGGCCACAAAGGCGCCGTATAAAATATTTATGACACCCAACACGGCCAGAGCATAAGAGGTATATTTGGCAATATCGGGAAATATGGGATAACTGATGCGCAAAATACCGTACGTACCCATTTTCAGCAAAATACCGGCCAGAATAACACTAATTGCCGTGGGCGCTTCCACATGGGCATCGGGCAGCCATGTGTGGAACGGAAAGATCGGGACTTTAATGGCAAATCCGATAAAAAGAGCCAGATAAAGCCAGAAACGCACATCAAATCGGGATAGCCACGAGTTATGATTACTCTGCTGCATCATATGCAGCATGTTAAAAGTGTGCCCGCCCGTCACCGGATCCTGAACATTAAAGTAGAGAGCCAGCATAACCAGCAGCATTAAAACCGATCCCAGTAAGGTATACAAAAAGAACTTTATGGCCGCATATTCACGCCGCGGTCCGCCCCAGATACCGATTAAAAAGTACATCGGTAAAAGCATAACTTCCCAAAACACATAGAACAGGAAGAAATCCAGAGAGACAAATACACCGATCATGGCTGTATCCAATAACAAAAAGAGAGCAAAGTATCCTTTTTGCGCTTTGGGAATATTCCAGGAGGCAACCACAGCTATGAAGCCCAGTAATGAGGTAAGCCAAACCATGGGGAAACTCAGACCGTCCACACCGACGAAATATTCAATATGAAAAGCCGGAATCCAGGCCAAATGTTCCACAAACTGGAACTGACTCTCATCATTAATCCCGATCATTCCATATTGATACTGAGTCCACAGGAACGTGGTGACTACAAGAGAGCCCAGGGAAAACACAAGAGCAATAATTTTAATGGTCGATAATTTCTCTTTGGGAATAAAGAGAATTATCAGCGCACCAAGCACAGGAAAAAACGTAGCAAGACTAATCAATCCCATGATTCATATCTCCCAAATTAAAATGCGATGGAATTTAAATCATTGTCAAAATTATTATGAAAAAAGCACCTAAAACAGCCCCTAATATGTAATTTTGGATTTGGCCGGTTTCGATTTTCCGCACACTCTTTCCAAAGGCAAGAGTCATATTGGCTACCAGATTCACCAGACCATCCACAATATATTTATCGATCCAGCCGTCCATGAATGAGAAGTTCCTTACGACCCAGGCCGATCCATTCACAATACCGTCGATCACGTGCAAATCGAACCAGGCCAGCATCTGGTTCCACAGCAAAAGACCGCTGACAACCGTGGCCTGGTAAAGCTCATCCATATAATACTTGTTAAAAGACAGGGCATAGAGCGGTTTGATGCGTTGCGTAAATTTTTCGACGTCGATCTTTTTCCAGTAATAAAAAAGATAGGCTAACAAGATACCGGTCAGGGCAAAGATAATGGAAATCAACATGCCGTTCACATGCGCCGCATGTTCGGTATGCTCGGGAATAAACAACACCGGATGCCCCAACTGGGTAGCCACGGCAGAAATAGGCCGTTCGATGAGATGGGTAAACCACCCCCCCTCCGGGCCGGCCGGACTGATGGATGGAATCGTGTAGATAAAGTACAGACTGAGAAAAGCCAGAGCCATTAAGGGTATGGTCATTACTTTCGGGCTTTCATGAATATGCTTGAAAAGCGATTCGTTTTTCGGTTTTCCGTAAAAAGTATTTATAATCAGGCGAAACATGTAAAAAGCCGTAATAATCGCTGCAACAAAACCAAAAGTCGGCAACAAATAATGGATCGGGTTGGACTGGCTCATAGCAAAGGCCAGGGTTCCGCCCAGAATGGCATCTTTACTGAGAAAACCCGAGAAGAACGGAATACCGGACAAAGCCAGCGAAAAAATAACAAATGTTATATGGGTATAGGGCATTTTTTTTCGAAAACCTCCCATCTGGCGCATATCGTTCGGATCGCCATGAATACCGGTCTTTTCCATGGAATGATGCATGGCATGGATCACCGAACCCGAGCCCAAAAAGAGTCCCGCTTTAAACATGGCATGGGTTACCAGATGGAAAAATCCCGCCACATAAGCACCGACCCCCATAGCCATGATCATATACCCCAATTGACTAATGGTAGAATAGGCCAAAACCCGTTTAATATCATTTTGCGTGATGGCAATGGTTGCGGCAAAAAGAGAGGTAAAACCGCCCACATAAGCCACCACCAGCATGGCATCGAAGGTAAGCATAAAATTGAGACGGGCCATCAAATAGACACCGGCGGCTACCATGGTTGCGGCATGAATCAATGCGCTAACCGGTGTAGGACCTTCCATGGCGTCCGGTAGCCAGACATGCAACGGGAACTGAGCGGATTTCCCGACGGCTCCGGCAAACAGTAAAATACCGGCTGCTGTCAGCAATCCCCCGTGTAAGACGCCCTGCCCAACCGCCTGATGGATCGTAGTTAAATTAAAACTTCCTACCGTACTGATCACAATCAACAGACCGATCAGAAAGCCAAAATCACCAACGCGGTTTACGATAAAAGCCTTTTTGCCGGCATTGGCCGCACTGTCTTTAGTAAAATAAAAACCGATCAGCAGATAGGAACAGATACCCACTAATTCCCACATCATATAAATGCCGAACAGGTTATCCCACATGACCAATCCCAACATGGAAAAGCTAAACAAAGACAGATAAGCAAAGAAACGGTTATAGAGGGGGTCTCCTTCCATATAGCCGATAGAATAGACATGAACCAGAAAACTAACCGTTGAAACGGCTGTAACTATAATCACGGCCAAATTATCCAGATAGAGCCCCATATTCAGTTTCAAAACGCCCAAATCGATCCAGGGCACAGACCCCTGCACCAAAAAATTAGGATCATAGTCAACCAGGACACGATACAACATAATCAAAGAGAGGATAAATGATATGCCGATCGCACCGACGGACAGCCAATCACCCTTTCTGGGCAGACGTTTTCCAATCAGGATATTAATCACGAAAGCTGCCAGTGGTAACAACCAGATGAATAGTGCTAATTTAATCATGACTTCCTCAAAAGAGTAGTTAGTTTTTCATTTCGTCCATTTTTGTCACATCCACACTGCGCCGGTCACGATACATATTGAGAATGATGGCCAGGGCAACAGCCGCTTCCGATGCAGCCAGGATGATTATAAAAATGGCCACCAACTGACCGTTGATATAGGTATCGATATATCTCGCAAAAGCGATAAAATTCAGGTTAACCGAATTCAGAATCAGTTCCACGCCCATGAGTATGCCGACGGCATTTTTCTTATATAGGATGGTAAAAATACCGAGAACAAAGACAATGGCACTAATGATTAAATAGGATTCCAGTTGGATCATTCCTCATCCTCCTCTCTGCGGGCCAGATAGACGGCGCCGACCAGGGCACCGAGCAGTAAAACGGATATGACTTCGAAGGGAAGCAAATAATTGGTTAAGATCGAAGTACCGATCATGGATGTAGTCGGTTTCAGGGTTTTAAAGACGGTGGCAGTCCAGGGAGAGCGGAAAATAATCATTCCCAGGATCGCCGCCATGGCCGCGCCCCCCAGCAGACTGAGAATCAATGAATTATGGGCGGTTCGTTTCGAAGTATCATAAATTCGGTGGGTCATCATAACACCGAAAATAATAAGAATTAAAATACCGCCCACATAAATCATGATCTGGGCCACGGCCAGGAAATCCGCTCCCAAATAAACATAGAAAGCGGCAAACCCCACCAGAGTTGCCAACAGGGCAAAGGCAGAATGAATAAGCTTACTAGAGAAAGCTACTATTCCCGCAGATAGGATGGTAACTACGGCAATAAACCAAAAGAGTACTTGAGTCGCTTCCATTATGCTTGATCTCCAAAATAAATTCTATACAGAAACTTTTCAGGCCGACGGTCCCGGTTTATCTGACGAGGGAGGCTTCGGAGCCGCCTGCATCTTTGCTGCCCTGGCCGCAGCCAAAGCTTCCTTTTCCTTGCGATCCCGTTCCTTTAATTTCTCCGCCTCTTCAGCAGAATAAGCCGAAAAATGCTCGATCAGATCAAAGCGGTCATAGGTAGAGAACTCATACTTAGGAGTCATCACAATACACTCCGTTGGACAGGGAAAGACACAATCGGCACAATAACAGCATTTAGTCAAATCGATATCGAATTTCACCACATGAAGACGTTTTTTCTGGCCGGTAGAGGTTTCTCCCAAGTCTTCTTCTTTACCGGCTTTAACCGTCTCAATATCAATACAATCCACCGGACAGGCACGGGCACATTGAAAACAGCCGATACAGTCGTCAATATCCACAAACAATTTCTGACGAGAACGCGGCGGTAATTCCC
The DNA here is from genome assembly GCA_026983775.1 of Calditrichia bacterium. Taxonomy (GTDB): domain Bacteria; phylum Calditrichota; class Calditrichia; order Calditrichales; family Calditrichaceae; genus JALSTK01. The sequence goes on along the minus strand of JALSTK010000161.1, from coordinate 17,483 downwards.
GTTTGACGTGAGGATATTGGATGGTAACCGCTCTGGTGAACAGATGTCTCCAGGTAACACCCATACCAATTAAAATGGTTACAATGGCTTTGTATATATTTTTAAAATACTCACCCATAAGACTTCACTCTCTCGATTTATAAAATTTTCCATAAACTAACAAAAACAATCAAAGCGAAAGAAAACGGAGTTAGCACTTTCCAGGCCGTATACATCAACTGGTCGACACGCAGACGAGGCAAGGTCCAGCGCAGCCACATCTGTACAAATACAATCAATAAAGCTTTACCGAGAAACCAAAAAGCAGCCGGAATAAAAGTCAGGAATTCAAACGGAGCCTGCCAGCCACCCAGGAAGACCGTAGTAGCTATAGCTGCAACGACAAACATATCGGCATATTCGGCCAGCATAAAAAAGGACCAGCGCATTCCCGAATATTCGGTCTGGAAACCGGCCACCAGTTCCGATTCCGCTTCCGGCAAATCAAATGGCGTCCGGTTTACTTCCGCCAGAGAAGCTATGAAATAGATAAAAAAAGCGATAAAAGGGAATGGAAAAAACCGAAACACATTCCATGACAAAATCGATCCGGACTGATTGAGGACAATTTGTTGCATATCCAGGGTTCCGGCGATCAATACGGCAACGATCAACGAAAGAGAAACCGGGATTTCATAAGAAACGATTTGGGCCACCGCCCGCATTCCGCCATAGAGAGACCACTTGTTATTTGAGGCCCACCCCCCCATCAAAATACCGATCACAACCAGGGAAGAGATGGATAAAATATATAGCAATCCTACATTGAGATTGGCAGGAATAAAAGAACGGCTCCAGGGTATGGCCGCGAAAGCGCTTAATGCAGCGGCAAAAACCAGGATGGGAGCAAAACGGAATAAGGGCTTATCCGCCTTATCGGGTACAATGTCTTCTTTTAAAAGCAGTTTAACCGTGTCGGCAATGGTTTGGGCCCAGCCATGCCAGCCCCCTACCTCCATCGGTCCTAAACGGTCTTGCATGTGTCCGGAAATTTTACGTTCCAGCCAGATGCCGATGAGTGCAAATAGGGCAATATAGGTAAACATCGCCACTACCACTATTGCACCGACAATCGTTGCTGCTATCCACAAAGGCAGATCAGCCAGACCGGGTACCAGATTATAGAAAAACTGCAGGATCGGTTCCATAGTAACCCCAATTGTTTATCTTATCTTGTTCGCCTGTTTCTTCGTTATTTCAATTCGGCTCGCAGAGATATTTCCCTGCAAGCCGTTTATCACTATCTGTCTACTTCACCCAGGACAATATCCAGACTACCGATAATGGCTACCATATCGGCAACCATAACCCCCGGAGCGATAGCCGGTAAAACGCTTAAATTGCAATAGGCCGGTGAACGTACCTTCACCCGGTTCGGTGTTTTGCCGCCGTCGGAAATGATATAATATCCTAATTCACCTCTCGGCGTTTCCGTACGCATGTAATATTCCCCTGCGGGTACTTTTATGTTGCGGGGAACCGTTTCCTTGGCATCGCCCTCCGGTAATTGCTCGGCGGCCTGACGCACGATCTTTGCCGACTCATACATTTCGGCTACACGCACCCAGTAACGATCCCATGTATCTCCCACTGTCCCCATCTGCCCCTTTCCCGTACAAACATTAAAATCGAAGCGATCGTAAATGGAATAGGGATCGTCCTTACGCAGATCAAATTCGACTCCACTGCCACGCAGAGAGGGACCGCTTAATCCGTAATTGATAGCCACATCGGCGGGGATGACTCCTACCTTAGCCGTACGATCAATAAAGATCTTGTTATAGGTCAGAATATCATTATACTCTTTAATCTTAGGTACGAAATAATCGATAAACTGTAATACCTTATCCCGCCAACCTTGCGGGGCATCATAGGCCACACCACCGACCCAGATATAGTTATAAAGAAGACGGGCGCCACAGATTTCTTCGAATAGATCCAAAATTCTTTCCCGATCGCGAAAAACATAAAGAAAAGGAGTAAAGGCGCCGATATCCAACCCATACGTGCCCAAAGCTATTAAATGGCTGGCGATACGATTCAGCTCGGATACGATCACCCGCAGATATTCGGCACGTTCATTAACCTGCAGATTCATCATCCGTTCCAGACCGATGACATAACCGAGATTATTATTCATGGAAGCGATATAATCGAGGCGGTCCGTAAATGGGATCACCTGATGCCAGGTAACGTTTTCGGCGTGTTTTTCGAAGCAACGATGCAAATAGCCGATCACCGGTTCCGCACTTTTAATGATTTCGCCGTCCGTTTTTAAAACCACGCGCAGAACCCCGTGCGTGCTGGGATGCTGCGGCCCCATATTCAGGGTCATCTCTTCCGTTTTAAGAGTATCCGGGACTTCCACTTCGAATTGAGCGGCAGGCAGGTTGTCTTTTTTCATTTCGAGTCCCCCCTCATATCCGGATGTAAAACCGGTATTCCGTTATAGGTCTCGGGCTGTACATAGTCTTTGCGCAACGGATAACCTTCCCAGTCATCGGGCAGTAATATACGGCGCAAATTCGGATGATTAAGAAATACGACACCGAACAAATCATATACTTCCCGCTCATGCCAATCGGCCGTACGCCATAAATCGGCTATAGAACTTACCTGCGGATTTTCACGGGGCAGGATCACCTTTAATACGATTTTGTGCTTACGGGTCATCGAATACAGATGATAAACAACCCCCAAATCTTCTCCGTAATCCACACCGGATACACTGTTTAAAAAATTAAAATCCATATCCTCATTGTCACGAAGATATTGACAAACCTCGTAAAATTTGGCCGGGTTTATTTTAAGATAAGGTTGCAGGACGGTATCGTTAAATTCCAATACCGAATCAGCAAAGGTATTTTGAATACGGTCATTTATTTCTTGAGCCGTCATTTTAGATCCTTATTTTAACGTACCTTCTTTTTTAATTTTTTCTTTCAACTGAAGCAATCCTTCGATTAAGGCTTCCGGACGGGGAGGACATCCGGGTACATAGACGTCAACCGGAACAATCTGGTCTACCCCTTTCAATACATGGTAGCCATACTGCCAGTATGGGCCACCGGCATTGGCGCAGCTTCCCATGGAAATTACATATTTAGGTTCTGCCATCTGTTCGTACAAACGGCGCAGAACCGGTGCCATCTTTAAAGTAACCGTACCGGCGACAATCATCACATCGGACTGCCGCGGGCTGGCCCTGAAAAAAGTACCGAAACGGTCCAAATCATAGTGGGAGGCCCCGGTGGCCATCATCTCAATGGCACAACAGGCCAAACCGAAACCCATGGCCCATGGCGACCCCTGGCGACTCCAATTGACAAAATCGTTTAATTTCGTAAATAATATATTATTCTCACCCTTGAGATCAAACCAACTCATTCCTACTCTCCTTTCTTCTTAGCCAGATGTGCAAGCCGCGGTTTGGGTTTTACCCAGTTTAAATCGCCTTTGGCCCATACATACGCTAAGCCAACCAATAGAATAGCAATAAAAATCATCATTTCAACAAAGGCTACCATACCCATGGTATCAAATACAACCGCCCAGGGGAAAAGAAATAAAACTTCAACATCAAATATGATGAAGATCAACGCAATTACATAAAAACGGTTATTAAATTGAATCCATGCTTCACCTTCAGGAACAATTCCGCATTCGTAGGGTATAAATTTATCTTTCTCTCTTTTACGGGGTTGAAGAAGGCGGGAAAGCAGTAAAGTGACTGCTACAATGAGCATTCCCAGCACTAAAAAAAGGAATACGATATAGAAACCAGTCATTAGCCTGACTCCATATTAACTTAATGTTGAGTTAATTATGCATAAGGTGCTAATTTATCTCTTCAAAAAATTAAAATCAAAACATTTTGTACTTTTTTTCATAAAACAAAACATTTCCTTTTTTAGGCGATAGTTTTCTTAGGTGATTCCGGGTTTACCGTTTACAAAGGATGATAATTTCATTATATTATAAAGTTTGTATTGAACACTATTATGTTCGAAAATCTGATTCTTACCGAATTTTAAATGATTAATCGGGATGCATCTATAAATTCACACACTTATTTATTTTAATTAGGAAGCTTCAACATGTCTGATACAATTCAGGAAGTAAACGGTTATTTGGAAATTTTCAACCAGGGTTATGCCTTTCTTCGTTCCGCTGAAAACAATTTCCGTCCCTCTAATGATGATATCTTCGTATCGTCGGAGATGATCCGCCTTCATGCTTTGCGCGAAGGGGTGAGAATATCCGGTACAATTAATATGAATCACGGGTCGGAGAAACAAAAACCCCAGTTACAAACCATCACAACCATAAATAATTTACCACCGGACCAATATAAGAATATCCGTGAATTAAGACATCTGACCAGCATTAATCCCGAAGAACGTCTGTATATGCAAGTGAATGAAAAAGACCGGCGCGGTGCCATTCTGGATTTTGTAACTCCTTTCGGTAAAGGTCAACGGGGACTGATTATCTCTCCTCCCAAGACCGGTAAGACCACGATACTCAAGCATATCGGCAGGGCTATCCTCACCCATCAACCGGAAATGCAACTGATTGTTTTACTGGTCGACGAGCGACCGGAAGAAGTAACCGATTTCAGGAGATCACTGCCCGGTTCGCTGGTACTTTCCTCTTCCGCAGATGAGAGTGTCCAAAATCATGTACGGATCACACGCTTGACCATGAACATGGCCATGCGTCAGGCCGAGGCCGGTCACGATGTGGTCGTACTGATTGATTCCCTGACCCGGATGGCCCGGGCTTTCAACAAAGAGTCCTACAATCACGGACGTACTTTAAGCGGAGGGTTGGCCGCCAATGCCCTTGAATTACCCAGGCGTTTCTTCGGTGCCGGTCGTAAAATCGAATTCGGTGGGTCCTTAACGGTAATGGCCACGATTCTGATCAATACCGGCAGCTTGATGGATGATATCATCTATCAGGAATTTAAAGGAACCGGTAACCTGGATTTGGTGCTCTCCCAGGCCTGTGCCGAGCGACGTATCTACCCGGCGATTAATATCAATGAATCCAGTACCCGCAAAGAGCATTTACTTCTATCCGATGAGCAAGCGCGGGAATCGTATAAGCTTCGCCGCGTCCTGGGCGGATTGCGGGAGGCCGAGGCAATGAGCTATTTGATGGATCATTTGGATCCGGTAGAAGCTTTCCACCAGAAAATGGGATAACCTCTTGTCTCCCTCCTGGTTGATCCCGCTTATGTTAGCAACGGCTTTCTTTGCTTACCTGATTAAGGGTGTCTCCGGTTTTGGACCGGCTCTCTTCCTGATCCCCTTGCTCAGCCTGTTCTTCCCTGCCTCCCAGGCTATTCTTCTCTCAACTTTTCTCGATATGTGTCTGGGTTTCATCCTTTTTCTGATGGTACGCAAACGCATCGACTGGAAGATGATTATTCCGTTAACGGTTTTATTTTTTATCGGTACTACCATTGGAGCCCGGCTTCTTCCCCTTTTGGCCGTGGATGTTTTAAAAAAAATTATCGGCGTCATCGTTATTGTTTTTCTGGTTTTGCTGCAAATGGAAGGCAAATCCTCTGTGGCCCGGGAAAATAAACAGGCGGGACTTGCCGGGCTTACCATTGCCCTCCTGGCCGGATTCACCGGAGGGTTGACCGGAATCAGCGGTCCCCTTATCGTTTTGTATATGAAATTTCGCCATACGAAGGTTTATTTTCGTGACCAATTAATCTTCTTATTTTTCGCGGGTGCAGTATGGCGCTTTTTGGTTTATAGTTACAGCGGACTCAGGCTTGAATTTTTTCCGCCAATCATCGCTCTGACCTTAGGAGCGGCTATAATTGGTATGCTAATCGGCAACCGCTTGCACTGGAGAATCGGTGAAGCACAATTTAATATTCTGATCTCTTTCCTTTTGCTCCTTCCGGCCGTAAATCTTATCTTCTTTTCCTGATATCCGATCGGTGGTCATTTTGTCGAGGTTGCACCACATAGAGAAAGTAAAAACCTACTCAAAAGGATTTATTTTTAATTATGAGTTGCTTCTTGTTTATTTTTATACTCAAATTTGCCGATAATCAGGCTGTCGGCAAATATAGTAAACGGGCAATACCATGAAAACAACCAGAAAGATCCTGTTCATCCTTTGTATCGGCTGCCTTTTGGTCTTTCAATGTAAGCGACCTCAGAAAGCCGATTTTTCCCGAACGGAACGGCTGATTGCATCGGGAAAATATCAGCAGGCCCTGTCGGTCTTAAGGGATATGGAAACAAAAGCCTACCTGGACTCTACGGTGTATTTCAAAATCCGTAAAAGAATCTTTGATATTCACAGAACGCTTTTCTTCAAAGACCTGGATCAAATGATTCATAAGGGGCAATGGACAGAAGCGAAAAAATTACTTCCTGCTTTGGATTCCTCATTAAAAGATTCTTCCCGGGAAGTTCGCGAAAAATATTTATTTGATTTTTTTAGCAAAAAAGCAAAGGTAGCCGAGGCTTTGCAGGATACGGCAACCTCCTTTAATGCGCTGAAGAAAGCCGTAACCTTCTGGACGGATCATCACGCCCAATTGCAATCCGACTATGAATCCCTGGCCTTTGCTTTTGCTCTACGCCACCAAATGGTAAAAGCCCGGGCTATGATGGATAAGGCCTTGCGTATGGAGGACTTAACACGACTCGGGCCTGCGCTTCATCAGGTTTTTTATCTCTATATGAACGGCAAATTCAAAGAAGCGTTACAAAAATTAAAATCCGTTCCCGATACCCGGAAGAGCAAGCATTGGAAGAGTCTGGAACTATTCTTAAGTCAATTCGGGAACCGGCTAACCTTGAAGGATCGTTTCAAATTGTGGTAAATAAGTAAATCCGTAGGCATTAAAATATTTTTTTTAAACGGGTCTTCTTTTATTGACAATTGTCGAATCACTTCTTAAATTTGGCAACTCAATTCTTAAGTAAGAAATGAGATCTGTTCTTTACCATTGCGGGATCGTCTAGTGGCAGGACGCCTGGTTCTGGCCCAGGTAGCCGGGGTTCGAATCCCTGTCCCGCAGCAAAGTTGCTGTGAAAGCAAAATTATTTGAATTATACAACCGGGAGTATATCCCGGCGAGAAGGCTCTTTCATATTGAATCATGCGCCCGTAGCTCAACTGGATAGAGCGTTTGGCTACGGACCAAAAGGTTGGGGGTTCGAATCCTCCCGGGCGTACCAGGCATACCCCTTTGATGTAGGGGTATTTTTTTTGAAGTATCAGGGCGCGTTCGTCTAGCGGTCTAGGACGCCGGCCTCTCACGTCGGTAACACGGGTTCGATTCCCGTACGCGCTACTCTTTTTATCCCCACATCTCCATTTTCGGCCTTTTAGCCAAAGATTCCCTAGCTTACAAATTATTTTGCCCCTCGCTTCTTGAAAACAAGGGGGGAAGAAAAGCATACGATGCGAAATCAGCTTAAAGAACTCCATGCAACGGGAGACTAAATCTTTAAAATTACCTGTTTTTCAGGCTCGCCCAATGGCGGGAGACCGCTTTATCGATTGACGGACGGGATGCACGAGGTTGTTTTCAACTGTCCCTGACGGGACAGGATACTTTTTTGTTTACCTTTTCCCGGCGATGAATCGCCGGGCTAATAGCAAACATCCCTGCCGGGATTTATTGTTAACCAATCTGTATTCTTTGGGCTCGGTCATTTAATGTGGGCAGGATTCCCTCAGGGAAAATAACGTTCTATGTCCAATTTTGTGGATTACTACGAGAGCGATGGTTAAAAGCCGTTTAAAACCAAACTGCAAGAGTGATATTTTGGAAATTACAAAAAACAATCAACAAATAAGCACCAAAATCCAAAATTTAATAAGTCACCCAAAGGATCAATGGTTGATTGATATTTGAGTTATTGTTTTTTGGGATTTATTTGATTTTTGTTATTTGTATTTTGAAATTTCAGGTTTAATGTAAAGGTATGTAAAAAAGTATTAAATTCACGGTTAAACGATCTTGGGGCAACTTAAGGCTGTTATCTTTTGATTGTGTACTCATTTTCCCGGAGGGAAAATCTGAGATTAGCCCGCCAATTTATTGGCGGGAAATGATAAGAGCGTATTTTAGGTCGTCCCGTTAGGGACGAATGAAAAATTCAGGTAATTTAGCCGAATGACTCTGCCGGGATTCTTTATTGGTAAAATCGATAGCATTGTGAAATTTAATAATTAGCTTACCCGCACAAAAGGACATAGCACTAAGAAGAAGGGCTCTACCGGGTTTTTTGTGGTTAAACGCCGCATCCTTAAATCATCACGAAGTGATGTAATATGAGTAGCCACAGGCAAAGCCTGTGGGCAAGATGTAACCGAATAGGGTTACCAAATAAACCAGGCCTTTCAACGTATAGGGTATCCTATTTCGTTAGAATGCTCTGTGTCCCAAAATCGACGCCTTCAGCATCACGCACGCTTTTACCGCTTTACCACAGGCTTCGCTCCTGCCCTGCGGCTGACGCCTGTGGCTACTTACATTCGTATCCTTCGGATACTTTTATTATTAAATGCAAAATGAACGAAGCAGTAAAATCATATTGTCCGTCTTTATTTAATATATGACTTTACAAGAACCCCAGTAGAGTCAGAAGAAGTATCTAAAAGGATAACAGGATTACTTTTTTCATGCCGGGAAATGAACCCATCGTTATGAAAAGCCCCCCGTTTCTGACCAATTACTAAGTTAAGCGCACTGGCCATACCTCACCCCTTCCCACGATATTTCCGCGCATCCGATGTTTAACTTCCCCTCTTGCAAAGAGAGAAGGACACTTTGAACGGTTGTCCGTAACCTTCAGCGGGTGGTAACGATGCCGTTTAACGGGTGCGGATTGCCTTTCTGGCCACCCGAACCGTGACGGGCTGCGGTGCGGCCACCTCTTCCAGGGCCTTAACTTTTACAATCAGTAAGGTAAAGGCCTTAAGCACTTCGTCTTTACTAAAATTGCAGTGACCATAGCGCACTACCGGGATATGATTAAAAAAGATAGCGGAACCTGAAGAGACGATTTTCTGCCGATAGAGCTGCTCATGCCAAAACGGTACGATCGGATCGCCTGCTGTGTGCATGGTTACCAGCGGTCTATCCAGGATTCCCTCGGTTTGAAACATATGGTTCACCGCAGTAATAGCCACCGCATCCGCAGTGAAGCGCCGGACATGCTGATTTAAGAACAGGTCGTTCGCTGAACCGTGATAGAAGCGGGTACTATTGTCATAGGGATTGCCGCCAACCCGAGCAACGAGATCGTTCGTGGCAAACACATTATACCAGAGCACACCGGCCACCGTCTGTCCAACGGTTTCGGGGTCGGAAGGATCGAATGCGGCTCCGGCTACCCGTAATAATTCAACGGTACGATCCGGATCCGCGCTGATGGCCTGAATAACGGCGGGGAGATAGATATCATCCCAGTGTTCCATCACTTCCTGCGGAATTTGCACCGGGCTGCCCGGCAGAATTCCCGGAAAATAGAAATCGAACAAAACGCGAAAATCACCCACGTAGTTAATCTGTTTGATAAAATCCCCGATGGGGCCGCAAACCGCCAGTCCCCCGGCATAATCGTCTTCCATTTCAATGGATTTGGTCGTAATCAGGCCTCCTTCGGAAGCGCCGACCAGCAAGATATGATTCACCGTAGGATAAAGCTCTTTAAACAGATCAACCAAATCTTTCAAATCCTCAATAGCTTCGGCAGCCACAAAGCCGTTTTCACGGTAACTCGTAGTGGCAAAGGCATATCCCAGATCATTCAACATGGCCGGAATGTAGGTGCCGTCCGGAAGTTTCAGCTGACTTTCCGGAATAGCCACCTCTTCCAGCGGAGACACATAGCCATGGGCGTAAAGTACCAGATCCCCGTTCCATTCATCGGGCATACAGATCCGAAAATAGGCGCCCGTATCCATCCGACCATTAATACAGGTGTCGGTTTCAGCCTGGTTAGCGGTAATCTTCTGAACACTGTAATGGGTCTGATTTGGGGTCACTTCCGTCGGGGCGGAAGAACAGGACCAGAGGATCAGACTAAGTGATAGAAGAACGGCGAGGATGGTAAGAGCCTGGTTTTTAAGCAGTTGTTTTCGCATATTTACCTCCTGTATATCATAGAAACCGATTCACGAACGTTTCATAAACAGTATAACCATTCCAAAGCCGGAATACAAGAACAAAAAAATGTTCACTTTTTTAAATATTTCCTCAATTAATTTAGATATGTGTCGAACTTAAAGGGTGAGTTTACGGATATTTTAATCGAGCAGGGATGACAGAGGTGATGGATAGTAATTTAGTAGAATATAAATTATTGCTGGAAAATTTACGTACCCGGTTAAATGTACTCAACACATCAATCTTTCTACTGGAAAATAATTTAAATCAAACGGATGATAAAACCTATAAGTATCTCAAACAAATTAACAAAGAGCTGGAAAAAATTCGCCGCCTGATTATCGATGTCCCGGAAGATTTACTCAATGACTAACAATCAATGGTTTTCGATATTCCGGAAAGGACCATGCAGGAAAATAAAACAGAACAATATAACGATATTGAAATTCTGATTATCGAGGATGAAACCGATGTCCGCGAAAGTTATGTGGATATGTTCGGTTTTATGGGTGTGCAGGTGGATTCCGCTTCCAATGGGGTGGAAGGTCTGCAGAAGTTGGAACAGAAGCATTTCGATATTGTTTTAACCGACCTGAATATGCCGGTGATGGACGGTCTGGAAACCCTGCGCCGGATCAAGAAAAAAGATGATAAGATCGAAGTAATCGTAATTACCGGTTTTGCGACCATCGAAAATGCCATCAGTGCCATGAAGCAAGGCGCCTTTGATTATATTACCAAACCGGTTTCGTTCGATCATGTAAAAATCGTTCTCAATAAATGTATTCAAAAAATTTACGCCTGGCGTGAAAATATAGCTTTAAAAAACAGCAATACACAGCTAAAGGAATTGAACGAACTGAAAGATAAATTCATCACCATTACCAATCACGAATTAAGAACCCCCCTGGCCGTTTTACGCGGCTATTTCGATTTACTGGAAATGGAAATAGCCGACAAAGAAACCGGTGAGTATATCGAAATCATCAACAACACCATTAATGAGATGATGGATATGGTGGAGAGCATGCATAATCTGTCCAGTTTTAAGAATTACGGACGCATCCAAAAAAAACAAAGGGTCGATTTGAACCGGATTGCCGCCGAAACCGCAAGAGAAGTTAAAATTCTTTATGATCAGCGCAAAATCGCACTGGAATTGAGGCTCGCTTCCGATCCCGTACAAACTGTGGTTGATGAGAAAATGATTCACAAGGCCATCCGTGAGATTCTGGGCAACGCCCTTAAGTATACGCAGGAATCGGGCCGGGTGACGATCACGACCAAAAACATATGGGAAAGCCGGCAGGTATTTTTAGAGATCAAGGATACGGGAATCGGTATTCCCAAGAAAAAGGTCAATCTGATCTTCGAACCTTTTTATGAAGTACAGGATGTGCTGCATCATTCCACCTCCAAAACCGATTTTATGGGTGGAGGCATCGGCGTGGGCTTATCCTTGGTGAAAGAGATGGTGGAATCCAACGGCGGTGAAATTGTGGTGGAAAGTACTCCGGGAGAAGGCAGTAATTTTACCATTGTTCTTCCCCTTGCCCGGCATTAAGCACAACTGGCTCATCTTTAATCCGGAAATTTGATAGGCCGAATTCTTCCAACCCCCTGCCAGAAATTAAAATATGGATTGTATTGGATACAAACTGCTTAAAACATCGTTAATTTTTTAAACTCCCGGAAACGCTCTTCCAATTCCGAAAATTTCAAGCTGATCAAATGATTGAAACTAAAATCCTGCACGTTAAAAGAAGCGATGGCACTGCCATAAACCAGAGCCCGCTTTAATGTTTTGGCCTGCAGATTCTGCTCTCTGGCAATATAGCCGAGAAACCCTCCGGCAAAACTATCCCCCGCTCCGGTAGGATCGATGACCCTGTCCAACGGATAAGCGGGCACAAAGAAAAATTGATTCTTCTGGTAGAGAACCGCCCCGTGTTCGCCCTTTTTGACAATCAGTATTTTGGGTTTGGCTCCTTCATTTGCAATTTTTTTTATAGCCCGGATCAAATTGGGTTCATCGCTCAATTCCCGTGCTTCCTGATCATTCAAAATCAGAATATCGCAATGGTGGATGACCTTTTCCAGCATTTCCCGCTTACCGCTGATCCAGAAATTCATGGTATCCAGCACCACCAATTTAGGATTCTTTATCTGATCCAGCACCTGCAACTGTAGAGTGGGATCGATATTAGCCAGAAAGACATAGTCTGCTTCCCGGTACTGGGCCGGTATTTTCGGCTGGAAATTTTCGAATACATTGAGATAGGTAAACAGAGTGTCGCGTTGATTTAAATCTCTGTGATAACGGCCTCCCCAGCGAAAAGTGTCACCGCTTTCCACATATAATCCGTCAAAGTTCACCCCTCTTTTCTTTAAAAAAGAGATCTTCGAAGCATCGAAATCGGAGCCGACCACTCCCACCACATTCACCGCATCGAAAAAGCTTGCAGCCGCGCTAAAATATAGAGCAGAACCACCCAAAGAATCTTTCACACTGCCGTAGGGAGTTTCCACTGTATCGTACGCAATCGAACCAACCACTAAAACACTCATTTTCATTTTCCTTATTTACATGTGTTCAGGTGCCGAAATACCTAATAATTCCAGACCATTGGCGATGACGATCCGGGTGGCATCAATCAGATTCAGCCGGGCCAGAGTCATTTCATGATCCTCGGTAATCACCCGGCATACCGTATAAAATTTATGAAAAAGGGTCGCTAAGTCGAATAAATAATTCACCAGACGGTGCGGTTCATAGTTCAGGGCACTGCCCTCGACCGCTTTGGGAAACTCAATCAGGTGCTTGATCAAATTGATTTCTTCTTCCGCCTTTAGCATCTCCGGACGGGCCTTATTTTCCCATTTCAGCTCTTTGGATACGGCCAGAGCCATGATACTTTTAATGCGGGCATGAGCGTATTGGATATAAAACACGGGATTCTCATCGGATTGTTTTCTGGCCAGACTCAAATCAAAATTCAAATGGGCGTTCATGTTGCGCATCAGAAAAAAATAGCGGGTCACATCCACTCCGACTTCATCCATTAATTCATCCAGAGTAATAAAATTGGCCTTGCGGGTAGACATCTTCACCTTCTGTCCGTTTTCCGTGAGGGTAACAAACTGATTGATGAGAACTTTGATTTTATCGACATCATAGCCCAGGGCCCGGACGGCAGCCAGTACATCGGGATAGGTGGCAATATGATCGGCCCCGAATATATCGATAATCAGATCGTATCCGCTTTTGATTTTTTCCACATGGTAAGCCGTATCCGGCAATCGGTAGGTCGGTTCCCCACTGCTTTTAATAAAAACCCGATCCTGGTCAAAACCCAGTTTGGAAGTCAGAAACCAGGTGGCTCCTTCCCGCTCTTCGATCAGCCCCTTTTCTCTCAGCCCCTGCACTACGGCATCGATTTTTCCCTCTTCGTACAGGCTGCGTTCATTAAAAAAAACGTCGAATTCGAAACCAAGGCGTTTGATAGTATGTTTTATATCGTCAAAAATACTTTGTTCGGCACGATCTTTAAACAGAGTGAGATCGGTTTCCTTCTGCAGACGATCGCCGAATTCTTCGTAAATAGTACGGGCAATATCGATGATATACTGGCCTTGATAATGATCCCCGGGGAATTCGATGTTTTGGCCTAACAGTTCCAGATAACGTAGACGCACCGATTCACCGAGGACCCGCATCTGTCTTCCGGCATTGTTAAAATAATATTCACGGGTTACCTCATAGCCGATAGCCTGCAATAAACGGGCAATGGTATCGCCCAAAACGGCGCCGCGTCCGTGTCCGATGGTTAAAGGACCGGTAGGATTAGCGCTGACAAATTCGATTTGCGCCCTCTTCCCTGCCGCCTGCTCCGAACGTCCGAATTGCCGCCCTATTTTCAATATATGGGATAATTGTTCATACAGATTCTGATTGGCCACAAAAAAGTTCAGGAATCCCGGTCCGGCAATTTCCACTTTGGATATATAGCGCAGATCTATCCGGAATGATTGCTGTATTTCGGTTGCAATATCAAGAGGTTTTTTATGTAAATGTCGGGCCAATTGCATGGCCAGATTCGTGGAACAATCACCGAATTGTTCTTCTTTCGGTTTTTGCAGTGAAATGGTTATATCTTGAATCCGGTGCTTTTTAAGAAATGCCTGTAGTTGTTGAATAACGTATTGTTCGCTGGTCATGCTTCCTCTTCCGAAATAAAATCCATTTTCGCGTCCGCCCATAAGCGTTCGATACCGTAGAACTCCCGGCTTTCATTATTGAAAATATGAACAACCACATCGATATAGTCTAACAGTACCCATCTGAGATGTTCGTAGCCCTCTTTGCTAAAAGGATAGATGGCTTCCCTGCGCAGTTCATCCTCGATGTGATCGGCCAGGGCCTTGATCTGGATCGAGGAGTCACCGCTCATAATCACAAAATAATCGGCAAAACCCGATAATTCATGAATGTCCATACGCACGATCTGACGTGCCTTCTTTTCCCTGGCCAATTGGATGATCCGTTTCGCTATCTGATCGGCACTCAAAGTATTCTCTCCGGATTATTTCTTTTTAAAGATAGAAAGGGTTTTAAAATCTTTACCGATTATGATGGTGATATCGGCAATGGGAGATGGATTTTCATAGGATTCAATATTCTTTTTTGAGACACCTAAAATTTTAGCAAGATTTTTTGTATTGGCCAGATTTTTCGGTGTTCGTATCTGATCGATCAAGCGGGTTTGGGCAACATCCCAGCGTACTTTGCCCTTTTCAATATAGTTCCCGCTATTGACCACATCATAATCCCGTTTGCGCAGATTATCGGCGATAATTTTGGCGATACCCTGTTCCCCGCAACCATTGAGTACTTCCACCTGAATGCGACGCTGAATAGGCGTCAGCTTAACCGGTTCATCCTGAGGTTTCTTTGTAGCCACAGGAAGAGAAGGTCTCGCAGATGCGGTGCCCGTATCTACTTCAATGGCCTGTTTGGATGATTTGATGAAATTTAAGATGCGATCTTTCTGGGAATAGCCGCCATAGAGCAGCGCCGCCAAAATAATCAAATACAAAATATTTCTAAAAAAATGTGTACTTTTTTTGGGGGCCGGTGTTTGATATGTGGATAGGGTGCCGCTATTCGATCGCTTTTTTCGAACAGATTGTGTTGTAAACCGTCTGCGATGTCTCAAGTTTTATTTAAACTCCATCTCTTTTCGTACAAAAAAATAACCGAACTCAACTCTGAGCAAATGAGCCCGGTTACAAAAATATTATTTCCAGTCCGCTTCGAATCATTGTCCGAATGGGTCTTCCCGCCAAAACAGGGGGTTATTATATTGCTGCGGCCGATAGTAACCGAAAGGATTCCGTTCTACCCGCAACATCAGGCTGGTATTCTTATTCATTTGATACGTCAGTTGCGCGCTGCCGATGAACTGCGGTTTATTCAGATAAAATTTTTCGCCAAAGGTGTTGTAGGGTGAACTAACAAAGCCCAAATTGGTTTGCAAAAAAAGATTCTCACTCAGGCGATAGTCTATTGAATTCATATAGGTGCTGAGCATCATACCCTGCCCGCCGAAGGCTCCGTAAGATACGGAAAAGGAGTGATGCATTTGCATCCGAGAAGGATCCAGTAAGCTGCTTATTCCAAAATTACCATTGGATAACACTTCGGATATTTTAGGCTGAGATGCATTTTTCTTAAACTGAGCCCATCCTTCCAACGGCAGACTTAAAATAAACATGCTTAATAAAACAAAGAGCGTAATCCGTTTCATTATTTCGCCTCATTTTTTACTAAACTTATTAAACCTTGGCAGTTAAATCAATACTTATCTTATCTAACTGCGATTTTTCAGAATAGTTTCCGCAGTTTTTAATTGTTCTACGGTGTTGATGCCGCGTGTTTCATCAAAATTCGGTGTCTTTACCGCTTTGACCTTTTTGCCCTCGGAAATGAATATGGAAATTACATCCGGAAGATAATACTCTCCCTGGGCATTATCGTTTTTAACCTGTTTTAAAGCCGCAAACAAGGGCGCGGATTGAAAAATATAGATACCCACATTAATTTCATGGACCCCGGCTTCTGCGGGTGAGGCGTCCTTGTCCTCTACAATTTTACGCACAAAGTCGCGATCATCGCGGATAATTCGTCCATAGCCGGAAGGATCATCCAATTCCGATGTGAGCAGAGTGGCCACGGCACCGTCTTTCCGGTGCGATTCGACCAGCATATTAACGGTCTGAACAGTCAGCAGCGGCACGTCACCGGAAAGAACCAGTACATTTCCGTCATAATCCTTTAAGAGCGGCTCGGTCATTTGAACAGCATGCCCTGTACCCAGTTGTGGGTTTTGAACGACAAACTCTACGCCCATATCCCGGCAGGTTTCTTCTACTAATTCCTTTTTATGACCGATGATCAGAATAATTTTAGAGCTGTGGGCTTGATTGGCGAGATCAATGACGTAATGTATGAGCGGACGGCCGTTAATTGTGTGCAGCACCTTCGGTAAATCTGATTTCATGCGTGTCCCTTTTCCGGCCGCCATAATCACTGTTACAAAATCATCCATTATCGATTCCTTTTCTGTTAGCGGGTTTTGAGAACCGTATTGTCAATTAAACGGGTCGAGCCGAAGAAAACAGCCACGGCTACCAACACATCCCGTTGCCCGGTCCGGGCAGGACCCAGCGTCTCGGCATCGCGCAATTCTACATAATCCAGATGGGCCAACGGCTGCTGTTCGATCATTGCCATCATTTTTCTTTTTATTTGTTCTGCATCCCGGTTACCGTTCTTATATTCCTGTTCGGCCCGTTGTAAACTCCGATAGAGCACGGTAGCCTGTTTCCGTTCTTCGGAAGTCAGGTATTTATTACGCGAGCTCAGTGCCAGGCCGTCCCTTTCACGGACAATCGGAGCCACGATAAGTTTTACGTCAAAATTCAAATCTTCGATCATGCGCCGGATCAGGATGGCCTGCTGGGCATCTTTCTGACCGAAAACAGCCACATCCGGCTGAACGATATGGAATAATTTAGCCACCACTGTCGTCACTCCCCGAAAATGATTGGGCCGGCTCCGGCCGCACAGCACGGAAGCGAGCTCTTCGGTGACAATGTAAGTGCGATGATTCGGGTTGTACATCTGGCGATCATCGGGATAAAATACAAGGTCTACCCCCTCCTGCTCACACAGATGTTGATCCCGCTTGAAATCACGCGGGTACTTATCCAAATCTTCGTTGGG
>JALSTK010000160.1 GCA_026983775.1 Calditrichia bacterium | reverse complement strand
TTCTTTTAAAGCGTCTTCACTGGCTTTTTCATATTTATCATACTCATTCTGGGGCATATCTTTCAGGCTTTTTTCTTCCTGGGCAAAAGAGAAAGAAAATCCGAATACGACAATAGAAAATACTACCGTGAAATTTAACAATACTTTTTTCATTTTTAACTCCGGTAAATTAGTAAATAAAAATTATTAAAAATTGCACTCAATCTTTAACACAGCGGATAGAAAATCCGTAAGTTTTTCCCATAGTTACGACAACGGCATTTTCAGCTCCATTATTTAAACTGAGTGCTTCAGGCCCTCCCGTGGTGCCAAGATCAGTTGACCAGAAAAGCGCATCCGTGGTAAGTCTGTCAAAAGGTCCTGTATAAGTTCTGTAGCCTGCCGGTAAGGCGGCGAAACCCGATTCATTTGTTGCACCGGTATTCGGGCTTTGCCAGTGCTCCAGTCCGGCTTCTTTTAATTTTCCGCCGGCAATTCGCCATTCTCCGAGAAAATCAATTAGCGTATTGAATTCATCCTTCGATGGTACATGCCAGCCTTTGGGAGCGATAGAACGACTATCAACCCCTGCATACCAATTGTATAATAAACCATAAATCGCGATTTTACTGGTATCATTTTCATAACTGCACAGAGCGCCGTTTGTTGAACCCGTCCAATTATTCTGATATGCAGCATTTGGAATTAAATCACCATTCTGATAATGAGTTACTTTCAGGTTCTCAGCCATCCAAAGCTGGTCACCTATTTGAATTGTCTGATACACATTGCCGTCAATATCGGTAACCGTATCTTCCGTTTCTTTCGGTTCTGTTGAAGAATTTCCACAAGAAAGAATAAACATAAAGATTACAACAGATAAAATAGTTAAGGTATTACGAAGCATAATAAAATCCTTTCTGATTTAATCAAGTATCTTGGTTAAAAAAATGGTAATCTTTAGAAGTATAATTATTTATTTGATTCGTACGTTAGCTCAGTAAAACAACGCTTTATTGTAGCAACATCAAATTACGAACTTCCGTATGATTCTTTGATTTAAGCCGGTAAAAATAGAGCCTGCCCTGACAAATCCGGATGGTTCGATTATTTAATCAGTATAAGTTTTTTGGTCTGTGTAACATTCTTATCCGATGTTAATTTATACAGATATACGCCACTGGCAAAACCCGAAGCATTCCAGTTAATCTGATGCTGTCCTGCTGTTTGCAAGCCGGAAAGCAACGTGGTTACCTTTTGTCCCAGCAGATTATAAATACTTAAATCCACTTTGCCGGCAATCGACAGCCGATAGCTGATAGTCGTGGTTGGATTAAACGGGTTGGGGAAATTTTGTTCAAGCGTAATTCCATTTGGTACAATTGGCACCGATTGCTCTTCCGCAATTGACACAGGCAGCCGCTTTGAATTTGGAAAAATATAAACAAGCTCTTTTCCGGGGATGGAACTTAATACAGCGATATCGATTGTAGAATCCTGATCAAAATCAGCAGGTTGGAACGATACACCCTCGTCCCCGTCCGAATAAACCTGGCACAGAGGGAAACTGCCGTCGCCCTCATTAATAAATAAACTGATTCCATTTTTCCCGTTGGAAAGCAGATCCGGGTCACCGTCATTATCCATATCCGCTGAATAGATTTTATCATAATTTGCCACATAAAACGAAGCATAATTTCCGGCCAAAATAAAACTTGTTGAGCCATTGTTTAGATAAATGGCAACACTTCCTTCAAATCCGTTAAATTGATTTGAAGCAATATCTAACAGCCCATCATTATTTAAATCTTCAACCGTCAATCCGCTGAAGCCGTAATCTGAACGGATAGAATCCTTTATACTAAAATGGCCTCCACCATCGTTAAAATTAATAAATATATTTGTTCCGTAGCTAAAAAGAATATCCATATCATTGTCCATATCAATATCTGCCAGAACAAGATCTTGAATTTGTTTTGTTTGAACTATATGGGAGGAAAACGGGTATGTTTCCAATTCGTATGAATGGTCACTTTTACTCAGTACTACTTTTAAATATCCAAAATAGTATAAAGCAAAATCAACCTGACCGTCCCCATTAAAATCAGCTGCCTGACCGCTCGTACACTCTAAACAGGAAAGGCCCGTGTCTATTTGCGGCCCGGATTCAAAAACGCCGCTTTCTGATCCATAAAACAGTTTTACACTGCACCCCGTTAATGCAAAATCCGCTATTTCATCATCATTAAAATTCCCGCTAAAAATTCCTGTAATGTTACTAACTCCACTGTGTTTTTTTATTGAAGGTAAAAAAGTACCGTTACCACTATTATAGCTGGTATAAAAATATTTATCATCAACCGTTATGATGTCTGGGAAACCGTCCATATTAAAATCTTCAACTGCAATTCCTTTTGACTGCGATCCCATATCCTCAATGGCCTGATACTTTTTAAATGTTCCATCGCCATGGTTAAGTGTTACGGATAAAGATGAAACATAAAAAGCAAAGTCACTGAATCCGTCATTATTTAGATCATGGCATGAAAATTCTTCTTTAGCGTAATTGCCTGTGTAGTACTTACCCGGGTAATCAACCGCTTCGGAAAAGGTAATAGCATCATTCCCATTATTCATATAAACCGAAACAATTCCATTTTCTCTATCCGTAATACATATATCTGAATAGCCATCACCATTGATATCGCCTGTGCTGTAATGATAATAATATGGGGTTGCGGTGATCACCGGGCAGGTACCCTGATTAGAAAAGCTGCCGTCACTATCATTGATAAGGATAGTAAATTTGTTTTCCAAATCCTTTAAGAGAATGTCCTTTTCCGAATCAGAATTAAAATAGCCTGTTTTATAAGAATAAATTTCATCTGAAGAGGTTCCGTAAAGATATTCGGAAGCTAATGCAAAAGTGGTATCTCCCTGATTGATATAGGTGGCAATAAAAGATTGTGTATAAGGATCGCCTGTAACCGGCGTAATTGTTTTGTTTCCCTGAATAAGGATATCCTCGTAAGCATCGTGGTTGACATCCCATTGCCTGATTTTCCCATAATGTTCCATCGGTATTTCAATGATTTCTTCTCCCGAAGTACCAAAAGCGAATGAACCGTCGCCGTTGGAAATCAATAATTCTATGTTTTCTTTGTTCTCCGCCTTCATTTGCAAAATATCATCAAAACCGTCGTTATTCATATCCAATACGGCAATATATGGCGCATGATAGCTTGATGTGCCAATATTATATTTATTAATATACTTAAAAGAACCATCTCCCTGATTCATATATATGGATAGCGCATTGTACAGATATAAACGATCTACTATGGCCAAATCATTAAAGCCATCATTATTAAAATCTCCGGCTGAGAGAAGCGTTACACTGCTTCCTCCGGTTTGAAACGAATCGAAAAATCGAAAAGTCCCGTCGCCATTATTTAGAAATACATAGGAAAGATTTTCGGCGGTACCTGAAGCAGAATATGTGGAAGCGATGAAATCCAAATATCCGTCTTTATTAAAATCAGCCGTTATGCTTTTATTTTTGGGGTTTTCAAGAGGATAGGTAATGCGTGAATCAAAAAACGGCTGAAACGAGTAAACATTGGAAAAAAGAATACTCATTAACAAGAAACAGAGCCGGAATAAGCGAAACATAATCTTCACCTCAAAATAAGTTGATTTGATTAAATTATCGTAACAGCATCATCTTACGAACCAGCGACCGTCCATCTGTTTGCAAACGATAAAAATATACGCCGCTGGGATATTCGGAAGCGTTCCAGGCCCTTTGATGCAATCCTGCCTTTTGCCGCTCCGAAGCCAGGGTGGCCACTTTTTGCCCCAGCACATTATAAATGTTCAATTCCACATTGCCGGCAGCCGGCAGCTGATAGCGGATGGTTGTCGCCGGATTAAACGGATTAGGGTAGTTTTGGGCAAGAGCAAATGTCCGTGGATGGATGTTGCCTGCATCAAAAAGCCCTGTCGAAATTGGCTCTATATATTTTATGATTGTGGCACGTGACTGAGAGCTGCCGAAATTTGTTTTACCTGCCACATAGATATGGCCTTTCGTATCGGCAGTTATGGCGAAGGCTTGATCCCGACCGTAATCATATCGCATAACCCATTCGCGGGAACCTTCGGCATTAATTTTAAAAGTCGCAAAATCATAACTGTAAAAATAGCCCTCACTGACTCCTGTGATATAAACGGCTCCTTTTGCGCCAAAAGACAACCCTACAGGCTTATCAGCCCCGCCATATCCGTCATAGGTAGAGGACCACTGTATTTCACCCGCCTGGTTATATTTAATCGTGACCATATCTTCATTAGTGCTTGAACCACGGGCGTATCCTGTTATAAAAATATCACCCAGTTCATTTACTTTCATATCCACCGGCCAATCGGTGTAATTACCCCGACCGTTATAGCGCTGTACCCATTGTTCACTGCCCGATGCATCATATTGAATTGTGACATAATCTAAGGAGCTGCCATCACCGTAGCTCCCTCCACAAACAATTACATTCCCGAAAGGGTCAATAGTCAGGTCTGTGGGTACATCACTGGAATTACCAGGGCCATTATATGACACGGCCCAAATTTCATTACCCTGAGTATCATACTTAAGGGTTATGATATCGGTGCCAGTAATTGAAGAATAACTGTTGCCGCTAACATAAATATTACCAGAGTCGTCCAAAGCTATACAGTTGGCCTGGTCAGACAGCGCATTTATCCCATCATAATATGCAATCCATTCTTTCGTACCGGATGCACTGTATTTAATCGTGGCAAAATCATATTTACCATAAGTATCCGTTTTTGATATATAACCCGTAACATATACGTTTTGATCATCATCCACTACCATATCATTTGCTTGATCAATATAGCTGGCGCCCCCGTCAAAACGGGCTACCCATTGCTGCTCACCATCACTATTTAATTTTACCGTGGCCCAATCTTTATCCGAGCCACAAAAATCGATTTTCCCTGTAAGATAGATATTATCAAATGCATCAACGGCCATAGCCGTCAGTTGATCCGAACTGCTATCCGGCCCGTTATATGTGGCTGTCCATAGTAAAACACCGCTTGTGTCATACTTAAGTACCGTGTAGTCGAATGCTGTAGTCGAGCTTAAAGTATAACCGCCAATAATGATATTTCCACCTGAATCCAACTCTATTTTTTTGGGATACTCATCACTTAACATGGGACTGTTCTCAACGATAGACCATATTTCATTTCCACTACTATCAACTTTAACGACAGTGGAAGCGGATTGATAATTCGTTTCTGCTGTAGAAAGCAAGTTTCCATCGCGATCCATACACATATTATACATAGATATTTTGGGTCTTGGGACACTCCATATTTCCGTTCCGGCAGGAGTATACTTGACTATTGAAGAGCCGCCCACTAATAGATTGCCAAATTTATCCAGAATGATCTTTCCCGCCTTATCGTAACTGTTTTCGAGACGGTTGTAGCGGGAAATCCATACTTCCGTTCCTTCCGGACTATATTTAATTGTAGCGAAGTCGTCATGGGTTGTGTTGTCAAAACTGTTGCCGGTGACATACACAAAACCGGAATCATTTACTGCTAAGGACTTGGCATTGTCATTTGAGCCCGCCGGCCCGTCATATAGTGCAGCCCATTGTTCTATACCCTGCGCATCGTATTTTAGTGTTATATAATCCCATTTATAATTTGAATTGGAACTGCTTCCCGTGATATAAACATTACCCGATGTATCTACCTTTAAATCTTCCGGCTGGTCGATTTTATGATCCGGGCTGTCGTAGCGCACTGCCCAAATCTCATTTCCAGCCGGATCATATTTAACGGTAGCGATGTCATCTCTTGTATTGTTTCCCTCACTTGTACCGGTGATATAAATATTTCCGGTATCATCCAGTACCAGTTGTTTTGGCGTGTCATAGCCGTCACTAAGCGGGCCATCGTATCGACTGACCCATTGTTGATTTCCGTCCGTATCGTATTTGATGGTGACATAGGCTTCACCTTTGTAATCATCACTGCCGCCGGTAACATAAATATTTCCGTCTGTATCCAAAGCTAACGCGGTCGCTTCGTCATAATGGTCACCGCCACGCCCGTTATAACGCGCAATCCACTGCTGTTCACCATTTGCATTATATTTAATAGTAGCGAAGTCTCTATCCGTATCGACACCATCGCTGCCCCCGCTAACATAAACATTTCCGGATCCATCAACGGCAATGCAGGTAGCGGCATCATATCCATTCCCCGGGCCATTATATACCTGTTTCCAAAGTTCCACACCCTCGGCGCTGTATTTTACGGTCAAATAATCATCAATGGAAAGCAGATTTACAACCACTCCCGTACAATAGAAATTTCCCCGGGCATCCGTTGTCTGAGCGCTAAATATAATTTTGCCGTTTAATTGCTCCAATGCATAGTGCCTGATCCAGGCGGTATCGACTACAGATGTCTGAGCATTTTCAGAATAGTCGGGAACCTGGCTAAATAATCCGGTAAGTGTAATCAAGATAATAAATATGAACTGCACAAGTTTTATTTGCCTGTTTTTCATAAGGCCTCCTGATTTATTTTAATGGAAACGGTAGATTTACTCTTAGGACATCTAAACAATAATAATTTATAGCTCGTGAAATTATTGATGTCTACAAATTCATATTGTTCCGCATCATACGAATAGAATTCATTTTTAAGTTCCTTATTTCGCAGATGGGCTTTTTCGATAATGGCTTGTTCGATATTTTTAATGGAAAGTTTTTGATTGCTTGCGGTTACCATTTTGTCCTTAATAAATAATATAAACACGGTTTGTTTCGGGAACAGTAGAAATATACGAATTGATATCAATTCCGGTAACTACACAAAAGGGTGGTTCTAAGAGCAGGAAAGAGTCGCAAACCTACCCGAACGGGTGGGGAATGGTGATTGTCTCTGTTATTCCCGAAATCATTTGTCGGGAATCTATTCTATAAAACAAATGGATCCCCGACAGGACCATTCGGGGATGACAAACGTGCGCGCATCCGGAGGCGACAGGCTGGCACAATCGGTCAGGTGAGATTTTCTTTCATTGCCTTAGCGATGGCCTCGCCTTTGGAGTTAACCTCCAGTTTGCGGTAAATATTACGGATATGAAATTTAACGGTATTTAAATCAATAAACAGTTCGCCGGCTATTTTTTTATAACTGCTGCCGTCACATAAATTCCTTAGAATTTCTGTTTCTCTTGCGGTTAAATCATTTTTCCGTGTTTCTTTTTTGAAAGAATTCACCACCAGTCGGGCCACATCCATACTCATCGGGGCGCCGCCGTTCACCGCTTCCTTTATGGCTTCGATCAATTTATGAGGCGGTGTATTCTTTTTCAAATATCCGCATGCGCCGGCACAAAGCGAATTAAATATATCATTTTCATTATCGCTGATGGTCAGCATAATGATTTCTATTGCGGGTAATTTCTTTTTGATGATTTTTGTACCCTCAATTCCGCTGATACCGGGAAGATTAATATCCATCAAAATGACATCCGGTTTGTCGTCTTCAATTTTATCTATCGCTGATTCACAGGTTACGTATGTGGAAAGACATTCAAAATCCAGTGTGCCGTTTAATAAAATCGCCAGACTTTCGCGTATATCTTTGTCATCTTCGATGATACTGATTTTGATCATATATTCATACTCAATTCTATCTGAGTTCCTTTACCGGCTAGACTGTTAATTATCAATTTTGCCTGAATTTTTTTGGCACGCTGACCCATGTTTATTAATCCGATTCCATCACTCTCTTTTTGTGCAGAAAAACCGATACCGTCATCACGCACCCGAAAATGAATATGATGGTTGCGCTCGAAAACTTCAAAAAAGATATGGTTACACTGTGCATATTTCAGCGCATTATGCAGAGCCTCTTTGATAATACGAATCAAATTACGGCGCTGATCCATTTCCAGCTTAATAGCGGAAAGGCTATGGATATTTTGAATAACATCAAACTGAATATCGGTATCTTCAAATAATTCATCACCAAATGATTTAACGCGGGCAATAAAGTCGGGCAGGCTGTCTTTTTTCGGGTCGAGCTGCCAGATAAAATCGCGGGTTTCATCGTATAGGCGGTCGGCGTTCTTACTAATTTTCCCCAGATAACCCTGAGCCGTATCCGAAGCATTCGGTAGTTCACCCTTTAGAATCGCGCTGAAAAGGGAAATACGTGTGATGCGCGTACCCAGTTCATCATGAAAATCGGCGGCAACCTGACTACGAATGGTTTCTTCGGTGTTACGTTTTTGTTCTTCCCGGCGCTGGTGCTCTAAGAGCGCTTTCGAATGGCTGTATGAAATTAAACGCCGGCTAAAGAAAATCATCATTCCGATCAGGAGTAGGAAAAACAGCAAATAAGCCCAGGTTGTCTGATACCAGAGAGGCCGGATTACAAACGAGTATGGGGCAGCTTCCTGAATCCGGCCATAAACATTTTTTGCTTTTACACGAAATATGTATGCGCCCTGCGGTAAATTAGTATAATCCTTTTGCATCTCCGATGACCAGACCGACCAGTTGCGATCAAAGTTTTCCAATTTGTACTGATAAACCGTTTTTTGGGGACTTAAATAAAATGGGGCTGCAAATTTGAAGCGAAGCATATTACCGGAACTGTATTGAATATTCGGAAGATGATTTTTGTAACTGATGGATTGATTCCCCGGTAAAAAGTGGCGATTATTTAATATGGTTTCACGAATCAGGGTTTTAAAGTGAAAATTCGTAAAATACGATCGCGCTCTGTCATATTTAATAATTCCATTTCGATGCCCAAACCATACAAAACGAGCACCATCCGGGTAAATACATTGGATTTCCTGATCCGGAAGTCCTCTGAATAAGTTGTCAGTCAACCGATAGACGCCTTTCGCAGACGGTTGGTTTAATACGATTCTTTGCCCCATGTTGCTCCATATATTACCGGACGCATCCAATTGGGTTAGCAGGTAAGTATCATCACCAAACTTTTTTTGATTGAGTTCTGCATAATCCGGATTTAAAGAAAATTTGTTTTTATCCTCATCAAAACGATAAATTCCTTGGGACGTATTAAACAGAATCTCCTTTTTCCCCTCAGATAATAAAACAAACGGATTACCCGGTAAACCGTTACTTTCGTCAAAATGAGTAAATTTAAGGCGATTTCCAGAATTAAAATACTTCTCAATAGAGGAAGCAAGCAAGATCCCTTGATAGGAACTGGCTACCCAAAGATTTCCTTTAATATCTTCCGATAATGTACGTGCTTCAATATCTATACCCGGAATTTTACCTTCATTATGGATGGAACCATCTCTCCGTATATAGAAAGAAGTGACGCCCGAAGCCAGACCAATATATATACGGTTCGAATCGATTTTGGATTGATAAAAACCCCATGGGTCATATTTGAACAATAAACGGGCCTGATTTTCTTTAAGTTGATAAATACCGGAGTTGGCCGCTATGAACAAAAACCCATGGGACGAGAGCATATCCCACCCTGATGTGTTAATTCCTTTCATTTGGGTAAAATGAATTCGCCCCGGATTTGACCCATTGGTTTTAGATAAAAACAGTCCATAATTTGTAGTGACATATATTTTCCCGTTATGGCGGATAATGTCGTGCACGCTTCCCTTTAGTCCGTTCCGCTGATCGATGTTTGCGAAGGGTGATTTATAATTCACATAGGCGATTCCCTCATTTAGAGTCAACCACAAACCCTGTTGCGCGTCTTCGAATACCGACCAAACAGTGTTGTTTGCCAGACCCGCTGTTTCATTAATCTGCTGAATGAGTTTCCCTTTTTCCGAGACGATAAACAATCCGCCATATTTTGAAGCAATCGCAAAATTTCCATCAGAAAGACGAATAACATGATATAATTGGCTGCTTTGCAGTAGATTATCAATATTGGTTTTGAACGGTCTGATTTTTCCGCTGTTAGCATATAGAAACAGTCCCCGGCTGCGAGTAGCTACAAGCCATTGAGCATCACCATAAGGAAGAATGCCGGCCAGTAAATCTTTCCTGAAAAATTTTCTTTTTAAAACAAGATGGAAGCCGTCTGAATCCGTTTCCATCAGTCCCACATCAACCTGGTGAACAAAGAGCTGATTGTTGCGTCCTGCAAATATATTATGGAATCGGGTGCTTGAGTGAATCGTTTGCAAAGACTTTGTTGAATCACTCAGGTCCTTTCTATTCAACCGAAATAAATGATGGCGCTCGAGAAAATAGATATATTTTGAGGTAAGGCCGATTTTCCAGATATCTCCGAATTTAGTGTGGCCGCATTCTATCCGATTCATCAGACTGTGATAGGCATACGTTCCGGAATCATTGAGGGCCAAATATCCGAATTCGTCTTGCATACCAACGAAAATGGTTCCTGAACCATTGATCTGAATATCCCTTACAATACTGCCATTCCCCACAGCAATAGAAGTCCACAATACGCCGTCATACTGCAAAACACTTCCGCCCGCATTGGCAAAATAGAGGATTCCGTTCGAATCCTGCACAGCAGCCCAATTCTGGCCGTTGGCATTGTACTCTTTTGGAGAATAGTTTCTAATAAAAGGTATGCCACGTTCTGTAGCAGGAGAATCTCCGGCCGCGGCACTGTACAGTAAAACAAGAATTTGAAAAAAAAGTAAGGGTATCGTTGCTGTATTTTTGGATCGCATAGAAACCTTAATCATAATCAGAATGGGAATGAATAGGTATTTGGAAACCAAGTAAAATACGGTTATTGCCTGTTTAATACAACCTAATTCGAGTAATTATTGGCCGACATCATGAAGAGGATGGATTATCGATGAGCATTTAAACCAGGGTAGTAGTGACCTGTCTTAAAACGATTCATACTATCGACTAAAAGACGATTATGCCCCGAAGGAAAATAAGGTGCTTATTGCTTTCCGAAGCTGGCAAACAGGAAAACAGGTTCCTTATCTTTTCAGATTAATACATCAACCGATGCTCATCGGATAAGGATCATTTTACCCATATGTTTAAAATCAGTTCCGACCTGAATCCGGTAAAAATAGATGCCGCTGGCTAAACCCGCACCGTTAAAAACAACCCGGTGTTCCCCCATGGACTGTCTACCGTCAACCAAATTCTTAACGACCTGCCCCAGGGTATTGTAAACAACCAAACGGACCGTACTATTCTTTCGCAGTGCATAGCGAATCGTAGTCGCATAATCCGAATGACCGGCCGTAGGAGCCCCCGCTCCAAACGGATTGGGATAATTGGATAGCCGATAGACCAGGGGTAAGGATGTGGAAGAGGCCGGGATATCCGATACAATATCGCCATAACCGGGGGAACCGGCGTCACCCGCACTCCCCTGCCAGGGCAGCTGGGAAACAGACCAATTGGCAGGATTATTATTGTCGTCCTCGGCATGAGCCGTGAAATACATGGAAGCTCCGTTCGGGTCCGGCCATAAAGGCCCTCCATCATATTCTACCCGGTCGATCTCCGTTGTTCCGTCTGAAGAAAAGAGCACGACTTCATCCGCACCGTTGGCTAAAATGAATCCGGAATATTGATAATCTACATGGACACCGCCGTTGGCCGATGAATCGGCATTTCGTCCCAGTACCAGATAATCGTGGGGTTCGATCATCAGTTCCGATCCGTTTTCTATTTGATGCTCATCCGTATCATTATCGCGTATATACCAGTGGTTGATATTAATCGCTTCAGAAGTCGTATTATATATTTCAAACCATTCTCCGTTGGTATCGTCTACGGAACCGGGATTCTGCATGATTTCGGTAACAATCACATCACCGGCCGAAGCGCTGCCCGTAGTATCACCCCCGCTGCTTCCGCTGTCCGGAGTAAAATAAGCGCGTCGTACCAGAGTGGTATCCAGCACGAAAGGGTTTTCCTTGCCATCCTGATACCGGGCGACCAATTGGCTTCTTTGCCGTTCCGCGCTGTCCACCGAATCCAGCAGATTCCACTGCCGCAATGTTTCCTTTTGCTCATTAAAAAAATTACTGTCGGCCTGATCCTGATACATGGTGTAAAAATAAAACATGGAACGGGCCACATTTCCCTTATGATCTTCACGGGGTTCAAAATAGCCGCTGTTATCTTTTTCACTATATTCATCTATATTTGAAGTGGGAATGGTAGACTGTGAATAATCGAGCCGCCACCAGGTATCCGTTTCAGTATCCACGATTTCGGCAAAAGGATCATTGCTGCGGGAAGAATTGACTTCGGCACGGACCGGGTAAAGATGGTGAAGATCGCTATGAGCATTTCCCGTATCGGCCCCTTTGCTCTGGGGCCAGGTATGTTCCGTATTCATGTCTTTATTGTAGGCATCGGTACTGGGATCGGCCGTAGAATCGATATAAATCGTATAACCGCTATAGACCCCGGTTACATAGTGATTATGATTATCGATCACCGCGAACATGGTATCGCGGGCGGCATCATAGCCAAGTACATGAGCCGGTTTATAATCCGCACGTAATTGATTGATCAGGGGCTGGCCCGTAAGGCCGGGATAGAGCAGGCCGTCCGATTGCGCAAAGGAAAGGTTAATAAAAAATAAAACCAGATAGACGGTTGAAATCCTTTTCATATTTTCCCCTTCATTCTAAGTTAAAAAGTTGCCCATCAAAATTCCCTGAGAGTGAGAAGAGCAACTCTTAGATTAAAATCGGCGAATTATCTGAGGACATGAGCCCTGCTTTACATAAATCAGGAAATTAGGGAAGAAATTGTCCGGATCATTCATTCTGTTTACCTGACTCTATTAAAAATGGGGGGCTCTAAAAATCGAAGAAATCGCGGGCTTTTTTAAGTACATCGATAAAGGCATCGATCTCTTCGGTTGTATTGTAAAAATAAAAACTGGCGCGGTTCACTGCCGCTACATTCAGTTTACGCATAATGGGCTGCGCACAGTGATGTCCGGCCCGGATCGCCACCCCATATTGATCCAGGAACTGAGCCATATCATGGGGATGAATCGATCCCAGATTAAACGAAATCGCACTGCCCCGCTCAGGAGCATGGCCATAAATCGTCATTTCTTTAAACCGGGTCATTCGCTCCAATGCGTAGGTAGTCAACTGTTGTTCATACAAGGTAATCTGCTTCATACCGATTTGCTGAAGAAAGTCAATAGCTGCGCCCAGACCGATTGCTCCGGCGATATTAGGGGTTCCGGCTTCGAACTTATGCGGAATTTCAGCCCAGGTAGCGCGATCCAGCCAAACGGCATTGATCATCTCGCCGCCGCCCTGGTAGGGATTCATATTTTCCAGACGATTGGTCTTGGCATAGAGGACGCCGATCCCGGTCGGCCCTACCATTTTATGTCCGGAGAACGCCAAAAAATCGCAATCCAGAGATTGAACATCAATCGGTAAATGAGGAACACTTTGTGCGCCATCGAGAAGCACGGGTATGCCGCGATCGTGAGCCAAACGTACTATTTTTTTAATAGGATTAATCGTACCGAATACATTAGACATATGGGTAAGAGCCACAATTTTAGTTTGTTTATTCAAAAGAGTTTCAAATAACGAAGTATCGAGGGTGCCATCTTCAGTAAAGGGGATATAGCGCAATTTCGCGCCGACCTTTTCGGCCAGCAGTTGCCAGGGAATCAGATTGCTGTGGTGTTCCATTTCGGTAACAATAATTTCATCCCCCTGCCCTACGAATTTTTCTCCCCAGGCCGAAGCTACCAGATTAATGGATTCGGTTGTTCCTCTGGTAAAAATAATCTGTTTCTCGGATTCGGCATTAATAAAACGGGCAATTTTACGTCTTGCTTCTTCATAACCCTCTGTGGCCTGTTCACCCAATGTATGAATCGCACGATGCACATTGGCGTTGGAGTGCTGATAATAATCGGATATGGCCTCAATGACCTGCCGGGGCTTCTGGGTTGTGGCTGCATTATCAAAATATATAAGCGGATGACCATGAACCTGCTCATTTAAAATGGGAAAATTCTTGCGGATATTTTGCACATCAAAATTGAGTGTGGTTGGTGTGGCTGCGATAATCGTTTCCATTATTTTTCCTGTCTTTCAAAAAATATAACCCAATTGAACTTTAGCAACTTCGGACATCATGTCCGGATTCCAGGGCGGATCCCAGACCAATTGGACATTAACCGAACCGATCCCCGGAATTTCTTCCACAGCCCACTGGGTTCTCATGGGGATGGACTGTGCTTCCGGACAATTAGGGGTGGTCATAGTCATTTCGATATCCACATTATTTTGCTCGTCGATCCGTATATCATACACCAGACCCAGTTCCCAGACATCGGCCGGGATTTCAGGGTCATATACGGTATGTAGTTTCTCGATGACCATTTCTCTGGTTATTTTTTCCCTGTTCTCCTGATCGTTCATCTCTGTTGTCAAGCTTCATCTTCCTCTGTTGAAACACGTTCCTTTTTATTATGTAAAGCATTATGCATGGTATGCCAGGCCAGAGTCGCGCATTTGACACGAACCGGGAAATCCGCCACTCCGGCAAAGGCTGCCAACTTACCCACTTTCAGCAGTGATTCGTTCACATCAACGCTGCCGGTTAAAATTTTATGGAACCATTCAAAATAGCGATCCGCTTCTTCTATTGTTTTACCCTTTATGGTCTCGGTCATTATAGAAGCCGATGCTTTGGATATGGCACAACCGGAACCCTCAAAACGGGCTTGCTCAATGATATTATCCTTCACCTTTAAATAAATTGTGTAGTGATCGCCACAAACCGGGTTTTGTCCGTCCAGAACATGGGTGGCATCGTCTAAGTGCCCGTAATTGCGCGGAGATTTATTATGATCCAGAATGATCTGCTGATAGAGTTCCCGAAATTCACTATCCATTTTGTTTTCCTACATTTCGATGTTAAAATGTTCTATAGTCTTAAATCGCTTTAAAATTAAGGATTCAACAATCCGACGCAACGGTTGAATCGAAATTTTTTCGGTAACTTTTTCAGCAAAGGCGAAGGTGAGCATATTTTTGGCTTCCTGCACATCTATACCCCGGGCCCGTAAATAAAAAATAGCCTCTTTATCTAATCTGCCTACGGTGGCGCCGTGCGTGCATTTGACATCGTCGGCATAAATTTCCAATTGAGGTTTGCTGTCGATTCTGGCTTCATCGGATAAGAGAAGAGCATTATTGGACTGGCGGGCATCGGTCTTCTGGGCATGCGGTTGAACCAAAATCAAACCGCTAAATACTCCGCGTGACCGGTTCATCAAAATTCCCTGGTAAAGCTCGTGACTGGTACCGGCGGAGGTTTCATGGCGAATAACCGTATTATTATCGATATGTTGATCCGCCTGTCCCATATATAATCCGTTCAACACGGTTTCCGCACCTTCGCCGATTAAAGAGGTAACGATATTGTTCCTGGTTAACTTTCCACCGAAGGTGAGTGAGGTCGATGCATAAAAACTGCTGCGGTCTTGTTTAACCAGGGTATTACCTATATGGAAACTCTGCAAATTCTCGTTCTGCAAATGATAGTGCTCGAGGCGGGCATTCTCTGCCAATTCGACCCGGCTCAGTGCATTGGTAAAATGCGTACCCGTATTGAGACTTATGAAACTTTCAACAATTTTAGCCGAAGCACCTTTCCGCAGATAGATACGGTTATGAGGATGATCCATTTTACCGTCGGCTTCCTTTGAAGCGAAAAATAAAAGATGGATAGGACGATTTAATTCCACGCCGCTCCCGATCTCGATGAAGGCCCCATCCCACAGAAAGGCTGCGTTTAATGCCCGGAATGAATCATCCTGAAACAAGCGGTCATTTTCCATTTCAGAAACAAATGGTTCCGCCTGATGAGAATAGACCGTTTTAAGGCTGTCTACCACTACATTATCGGGCAACTGTTCTCTATCCGATAATTCGGGAATAAAAAAGCCATCGACAAAAACGAGTTGAATTTCATTATTATTGAAAGTAAAAGAATTTATGTCCGCTTTTCGGAGTCCGGCGGGTGGATTTAAATGATGACTTTCAAACAGAGTATTTAATAAAGCGCTCAAATCGGTAAATCGCCACTGCTCGTTTTTCGATCCCGGAAATCCTATCTCACGAAAATCCGAAAGAGCCTTGCGCCGTAAGCGATGCACCGCACTCGATTTTCGGCCGTTTAAATGCTGTTCAAATGTTTCAAATTGTTTAATGAATTTTTGTACGCTATTATGCTGTTCTTTCATTCTATTTTCCATTTTTACTTATTTAAGCCAGTCGTATCCTTTATCTTCCAGTTCCAGAGCCAATTCTTTACCGCCGGACTTGACTATCTTGCCGTTGTACAGGACATGCACATAATCCGGTATAATATAGTTTAATAATCGCTGGTAATGGGTTACGACCAGGAACGACTTATCCTTATCATGCAGTTGATTCACCCCATTGGCAACAATACGCAGGGCATCGATATCCAGGCCGGAATCCGTCTCATCCAAAATACCCAGGCGGGGTTCTAAAATAGCCATCTGGAAAATTTCATTCCGCTTTTTTTCTCCACCGGAGAAACCTTCATTAACCGGACGATTCAGTAAAGATTGATCCATTTCCACAACCTTCATTTTTTCGCGAACCAGGGCCAGAAAATCAACGGCATCGATCTCATCCAATCCCTGATATTTTCTTTTTTCGTTTAAAGCGGTTTTCAGAAAATACATATTGGTTACACCGGGGATTTCCACCGGATATTGAAATGCCAGAAAGATACCGGCCCGGGCCCGTTCTTCCGGCGCCATTTCCAGTAGATTCTTACCGTTATAGAATACTTCTCCCCGGGTGACTTCATATTCCTCTTTTCCGGCCAGCACATTGGCCAAAGTACTTTTTCCCGACCCATTAGGCCCCATGATGGCATGAATTTCACCACGGTTTATCTTCAGATCAATTCCTTTGAGAATTTCGTTGCCTTCAATCGAGGCGTGCAAGTTTTTTACTTCTAACATTATGTCTCCATTCGTTTCAACTGATAACGTCCTTTCGGTTATTCTGCTCATACGCTAACCGACACTTCCTTCCAGACTCAGATTTAAAAGATTTTGAGCTTCCACAGCAAATTCCATGGGTAATTCACGAAAAACTTCCTTGCAATACCCGTTTACAATCATAGATACGGCATCTTCCGTAGAAATCCCGCGTTGATTTAAATAGAAAATTTGGTCTTCCCCGATTTTGGAAGTAGTAGCCTCGTGTTCCATCTGCGCCGTGGGATTCTGAATATCAATATAGGGAAAAGTGTGCGCACCACACTGATCACCGATCAGAAGCGAATCACATTGTGAATAATTTCGGCTGTTTTCAGCATTCTTTCCTATTTTCACCAGTCCCCGATAGGAATTATTACTTTTTCCGGCTGAAATCCCTTTGGAAACAATAGTACTACGCGTATTCCTTCCCAAATGGATCATTTTAGTTCCAGTATCCGCTTGCTGATAGTTATTGGTCATGGCCACGGAATAGAATTCTCCCACACTATGATCCCCTTTTAAGATGACACTGGGATATTTCCAGGTGATAGCAGAACCGGTTTCCACCTGAGTCCACGAAATTTTAGCATTTTCTTCCTTGCAAATTCCGCGTTTGGTAACAAAATTATATATGCCGCCCTTACCCTCTTTATCACCCGGATACCAATTCTGTACGGTTGAATATTTCAGATATGCATTACGATGCGATACCAGTTCCACTACCGCGGCATGTAATTGGTTTTCATCCCGTTGCGGAGCGGTGCAACCTTCCAGATAGCTCACATAGCTGTCTTCATCGGCAATGATTAAGGTGCGTTCGAATTGTCCGGTATCGGCGGCGTTAATACGGAAATAAGTGGAAAGTTCCATAGGACAGCGCACCCCTTTGGGGATATACACAAAGGAACCGTCACTAAAAACGGCTGAATTCAGAGCGGCGAAAAAATTATCATTGGGGGGAACAACCGACCCTAAATACTTCCGTACCAACTCCGGATGATTGCGAACGGCTTCGGAGAAAGAACAGAAAATGATGCCCAGCTCCGATAATTTTTCCTTGAAGGTAGTCGCCACGGAAACACTATCAAATACGGCGTCGACCGCAACCCCGGCCAATACTTTTTGTTCTTCCA
This sequence comes from Calditrichia bacterium, assembly GCA_026983775.1. Classification (GTDB taxonomy): domain Bacteria; phylum Calditrichota; class Calditrichia; order Calditrichales; family Calditrichaceae; genus JALSTK01. Next base: position 14,179 of record JALSTK010000160.1, on the reverse strand, counting down.
GGGGAATACCAAGCTTTTCATAGGTACGCAAAAGCTCGGGGTCCACCTCATCCAGACTGTCATATTTTTTCTTATTTTTAGGAGCCGAATAGTAGACAATTTTTTGATAGTCAATGGGATCGTAGTGAATATGGGCCCAGTGCGGTTCTTCCATTTTTAGCCAGGAACGATATGCTTTTAAGCGCCATTCCAACAACCATTCCGGTTCTTTTTTCTTGGCCGAGAGAGCCCGAATAATATCTTCATTTAAACCGGCAGGTAAGGAATCGGTTTCTATATCCGTAATGAAGCCATAGCGGTATTCCCGGTTAGCCATCTTTTCAATACGTTCGGTTTCTGTACTCATACTACCTTCCCAAATTTATATAAGTTACTACTAAATAGTTACGCTTTTTTAAACCTCTAAAGATAACCAAGCATAAGCTTCGCTTCGTCACTCATCATATCCCGGTTCCAGGGAGGATCCCAGACTAGCTCAACTTCGATATCTTTCACATCTTGATGTTTACCCGCCTGCATACGAATATCATTCATAATTTGATCGCTTACCGGACAACCGGGCGCGGTAAGCGTCATTATTATCTTCAAATGTCCTTCTTCATCGAGGGCAACACTGTAAATTAAACCCAGGTCCACAATATTTACCCGAATTTCCGGATCGTAGACTTTTTTTAAGTAATATAGGATTTCCTGCTCACTCTCGGTCATATCTACTTCGCCGTTAAATTAGCAACTCATTCCAACCGAATCGGAAACATTGGCATGTTCCTGATTGCGGTAAATTTGTTGTACATCAGATAATTTCATATCCGAGAAATATTCTTCCAACTTATCTTGAATAATGGTTAACGGTGTACGGATATTGCAATACTCATACTGCTGGCAATAGTGTTTATCGGGACCGATACAGGTCACCAAAGTGACCGGTCCCTCGATAGCCTGAACAACCTGCCAGATACTTACCCGGTCCGGATGCGTGGCCAAGGTGTAACCGCCTTTAACCCCCTGAACCGACAGAAGCAAGCCACCCTTCACCAGGGTTTGTAACACTTTTCCCATTATTTCCTGAGGAATATGGTATCTGGATGAGACCGATTTGGCAGTAATCAGCTCATTCGCATTTGCCTGCTGAGCCATCTCCAACATGGCAATCAGAGCGTATTCCACTTTTTTATTAAACTTCAGCATACAATCGAACCTGATTTAGCCAATATATCCATAAAAATTTTTAAATGCGACTAAATTGATCGTATTTAAATCGCGACAAATATAAAGACGAAATCAGGGGCAGTCAAGTCTTTTCAAATTTAATTTCAGAGAATTTATCATTTGGCTTTTGAAAGTGGCATACATCTTGTATATAAAACGGATGAATCGTCTTAAGTGCGTTTGAATACGCGGGGAAAAGATAGCATCTGTACGATTGTGAGTTTTTTTTACAGTAAATTAAAATAACAGAACCAGTCATGCAAAAACTTTTAATCATCCAATCCGGGCCTTCCTCGAAGCACGCCCGACAAATTAAAACCTTGTTTTCCGAATCTATTCTGAATAATGAGCGAGTACAGGTTTATCTTATAGGTGAAGGAGTCGCCTGGATGAATACCGAACTCTGGGACTTGATTTACAATCCCAATGTCACTTTTTATGCCAATGCTATTGATGCCAATCGTCACGGTATCCCGTTTTCGACGGATATTATTTTCTCCAGTAAAGCCTCATTAGAACAATTAAAGTCCGGTGCCGATCGAATTATATATATCAATACAAATTAAAATATGGCGGGAAGGTGTTGACTCAGGAAGCGAAAACTCTTATATTTGGCACCTTAATTCGAGCGGGGCTGTAGCTCAGTTGGGAGAGCGCTTGAATGGCATTCAAGAGGTCAGGAGTTCGAGCCTCCTCAGCTCCACAAAAAAGCCGCAATTTTTTGCGGCTTTTTTATTTGAAGGCCGTATGATCCAATAATATTTTTACAACCCTTTCCAACCCCTTAGCATCCCCATCATCGAACCGATTGAATTGCGGACTATCTACATCCAACACACCGATCAGTTTCTTATTTTTAACCATTGGAATCACAATTTCGGAATTGGAGGCCGTATCGCAAGCGATGTGTCCCGAAAATTCATGGACATTGGCAACAATCAGCGTTTTTCTGCGCACGGCCGCAGTACCGCAAACCCCTGAACCCATTCCGATATGTACGCAGGCTACTCTGCCCTGGAAGGGGCCCAAAAGTAATTCATTCTTTATGAAACGATAAAATCCTGTCCAGTTAACCTCTTCAAGTGACTCATACAAAAAGGCGGCTACATTGGCCATATTGGCTATGGGATCGCGTTCATTACTTAGTAGGGATTCGATTTGGCGCACAATAAGATCGTAGAAAATTTCTTTCGATAACCGTTCTGTATTATTCGGTAGGGGGATGTTTCCTTCCATTATACTTATGATCCCGCATCCGTAAAGAGAATCGGCCGGAATTTGTAGCCGTATTGAATCGGACCGTTCTCCCCGTCTTCATAAATTTTACGAATGACCATTTCTACCGGCATGCCGATCGAAACATCATCTGGATCAATATCCGTTAATTGAGCAGTAATTCGGGCCCCCTCTTCCAGATCAATTAGAGCCACGGTATAGGGTACATTTTTATCGAATATATCCGGAGCCTGGTGAATGATGGTATAACTATAAATCTTACCTCTGCCTTTCAGCTCATAAGGCTCCATTTCGGCACTTTTACAATGGGGACAAAGGAAGCGCGGCGGGAAACAGATCGATCCGCATTCTTTACATCTACTTCCTTCCAGACGATAGCGTTGATTTCTTAAACGCCAATAGCGCGGTATATCCATTCTAATTAACTCCTACTTGCTCAATATGGTGGTTACAATCGTGGCTCCGCTGCCCCCGATATTCTGCGCCATGGCATAGCGCACATCAGGCACTTGAATGTTACCGGGAGCCTCCTGCCGAATCTGCATGGCGGCTTCCAAAATCTGATAAACGCCTGTAGCTCCAACCGGATGTCCCCTTCCTTTTAAACCACCCATCGTGCTAACCGGCAATTGACCATCTATCTTAAAGTATCCTTCATTCGCTTTTTTTAAAGTTTGTCCCGCTTCGCTAAATCCACATGCTTCCAAACTTAAGACGGACACGATACTGAAGGCATCATGCATTTCGAAAAGGTCTATATCACCCGGACCGACTCCGGCCACGGAGTAAGCCTTTTTTGAACTTTTTTCGGCTGCCTTTAACCAAACTGCATTCTTTCGATTGGCCAAATCGAGGGTATCTGTGGCCATTTCACAAGCGACCACTTCCACCGCATTGTCCTGCCCTTTTACTTTATCAAGCGGTACAATGATTAAAGCAGCCGCCCCGTCTGAGATAGGACTGGAATCGAGTAAATTTATCGGATCGGCAATAGGCTTGGCTTTCCGATACTGGCGCAATGTTATATCATACTGGAACATCGCGTTTGGATTAAAACGGGCATTATGGTGGGCATTGATCGGAAAAACGGCAAAATCATCCTTCGGTACTTTATATTCATACATATAGCGCTGCATCATCAGGGCATTAAGAGCGGCAAAGCTCAATCCGATCGAAGCCTCATAATCCGCATCTGCGGCAGTGGCCAATCCCTTACTGGTAAATTTTCCCGAGAACTCCGTCAATTTCTCTACGCCAACGGCTGCCGCTGTGTCTACCTGACCGGAAGCAACGGCCAGAACGGCCTGACGAACCGCGGCACCTCCGGAGGCACAAGCTGCTTCTATTTTTACAGCTTCTATACCGGCATATCCGGCATAATCGGCAATCAACGCCCCCAGATGTTCCTGTTCTGCCAGGGCACCGCTGAGCATATTGCCGACAAACAAGGCATCGAGGTTGCTCCGACCGGCATCTTTCATAGCTTCCGTCAGGGCCTGAACCGCCAGCTGACGAATTGAATAGTCCCAGTGTTCCCGAACCGGCGTCTGTCCCAGACCAATAATCGCAACTTTTCTCATTTACGCATCTTTCTTTTTCACTACTGCATCCTGATTTTTTTACGCCACCGGGCATAGCTGGCATAATCTATTTGTTTTTCACGCCGGACATATTGCATTGTCTGCGGCGCCTTGGATTGAATTTCGGTGATTTTATCATGAATCACAAAACTAAAGGCATCGCTGCCGGCGCCACTGCCAAAACTGGCCAATAAAATGCGATCACCGGGCCGGGCTTTATCCAAAACAGCCGTAAAACCTAAAACGGACGAACCGGCATACGTATTACCCACATAATCTACCAGCAGTCCATCCTTTAACTGATCCGTGGTAAAACCAAGGTCTTCGGCCTTTTTTCTGGGAAATTTTACATTGGGTTGATGAAAGACAACGGCGTCAAAATCGTTCGGTTGTAAATTCAGTTCTTCCATCAAGGTATTCACTGCGCTGCGAATATGAAGAAAATAGGCCAGATCACCGGTAAATCGATTTCCGTGTTCCGGATAGTGCTGATAGGCCCTACGGAAAAAATCCGGTGTATCCGTAACAAAGCTATAGCTACCCTCCAGTACGGCGGCCGCCTGTTCGGCGGGTCCAAGGATAAAAGCGGCTCCACCCGCCGCTGCCGTATATTCCAAAGCATCCCCCGGTCTGCCCTGGGCCGTATCCGTACCAAGAGCCAGGGCATATTCCGCCATTCCCGATCCGACAAATCCAATTGCCGCCTGCATGGCTTCGGTACCCGCTTTACAGGCAAATTCCAGATCTCCAGCGACTGTATCGGGATAAATCCCCAGCACCTGGGCCAGAACCGTGCCGCTCGGTTTTACCGTGTATGGATGAGATTCCGAGCCAACCCAGACGGCCCGGATGCGATCGGCATCGATTTCCGCCCGTAATAAAGCATTCTTCGAGGCCTCAATGGACATGGTTATAGTATCTTCATCCGGCCCGGGTACGCTTTTCTGTTTGATCGGCAGATAGTTCCTATCCTGGCCATTACGCCAAACACGTGAAATTTCTTTAGCAGAAAGGCGATAAGCTGGGACATAGGCTCCATACCCAATAATTCCAACCGGTTTAAGTGGCTTCATTATCCTGTTCATATACGAATTTCCTGATTTAGACGGGTATATATTGTTCCAAATTACAGATTAGGTTCCATTCTTTATCGCCAACGGGCTGAACCGATAAGCGGCTACCCTTTTGCAGCAGCATCATATTCTCCAACCCCGGAATTCCTTTTAATCTGTCCAGTGTAATGGGATTTTTAAATTCAAACCGGGCCTGTATATCTACCATATACCAGCGGGGATTTTGCTTCAGGCTGTTGGGGTCATAATACCTGGAGGTGGAATCAAACGCAAAATAATCGGGGTAACCTTCCCTTACAATTTGCGCTATTCCCATGATTGCCATGGGTTTGACTACGCTATGATAAATAAAAACCCGATCACCCTTTCTCATCCGGTCACGCATAAAATTACGGGCCTGATAATTGCGCACACCTTCCCATTGGGTAGTCTTATCTTTTTCATTCAGAAGGTCCTGCCAGGAATAGGTTCTTGGTTCCGTTTTCATCAACCAGTAGGCCATGCAATTTTCCTTGGGGGTAGACTTGATCCTTATTTGTCGCTCGTTCCATAACCGGCTAAATTTTTGCAGGCAAATGTATAAATATACTCTTTATGAATCAACTCTTTTCTAAGAAAAATAGCAGAATTAGAAAATGTAACCGGCTTTAAAATAGAACATATTCTGCAATGCAGTACCCGTATTAAAACTCTTTTGTCCTTGAGCAAGAATAAGTTCTACCGGACCAATGATGGAAGTAAATTTTAAACCGAGACCATAACCTACAATAAAGGTATTCTTTGCGTGTTGATAACTTAACAGAAAATTATAATCGAACATCATATTAAAATACAATTTAAAAAAAATATCTTTTTTATATCGGAAACGATAAAATCCTCCGGCAGTGGCAGCCTGACGAGCCGAAAATTGTTCATAGCGGGATCCGATGAAGCTCTCCGGACCGCCTAAAGTAAATTTTTTATAAATCGGCATTTTAGGTGAGCTCGAAGCATAGGAAGCGGATAATTGAATGGTATGCCTGCGGGAAAAGCTGAGAAAAGATTTTAACCGCACATCCAATCTTTGATAGAATAGCGGTGATCCCAATTGATTTAAAGATGCTTCATACCTGGCGCTAAATTGCAAGCCGTTTTGCGGAAGAAGGATATCGTCCAGCCCGTCATAGTCCAGGCGTAGCTGAACTTCCTTCAGATAGACGTTAAAAGTTGTATCCAATGGAGAAAGCTCGGGCCGCGAGTGATTAATTTCATAATCCAATTCCCCTTCCAGATTGAAAGCATGGCTAAGTAGCAAGCCGATTCCCGCTCCGGCAACAAATGATTTTTCTACATAGGTCGCTACAAGGTCTCCTGTGAGATCATATACATCATGGGGAATGTTTTTATGCTCCGCCCGTATATAAGGATATAAAGACTGATTTAACGAACGCGAAGGATAGGACAATTTATAGCGCAGCCAGGTTATTTCCGGGAACTGGAGATCCAGTTCTGCACGTAATCCCGGAATCACAATATTCGTTCCCTGCAAGCCCAGAGCCACTACCACATGCCGATAATCGTCATATCGGAATCCCAGGCTTAATTTGTGCAGCGGTCGTTCCTCTACATAAAGGATAAGCTTTACGCGATTCTTTTCCAGGGGAATAATATCATAGTAAATATTTCTAAAATAGTTCAGACCGTAAAGCATCATCACCTGACGGTTGAATGTTTTCAGATCCAATTTTCGGCCAGGTACAATACCCAGTAATTTATAGATAAATGTAAAGGGTAGAATCCGGTTCCCCCTAATTTCTATGCTGTGTATCGTACTTTCCGTGGATTCCGGAGGTTTTTTTCTTTTTTTTGCTTTAGACATAGGCTGAATCCGCTCTTTTAGTGAAATCAGTTCAGGAAGTACTTTCCGAGCAGCTTCATAACCGGCTCTTTTGATTTTATCGAATAAGGCACGATTGAAATCACCAGGCGAAAAACCTCGCAGTTTCGGAGAAATCAGGATATCCACCTGTTTCAGATTCTGTTCCTCTTTATAGGACTGAGGAATATTAAAAGATTGTTCAAAAATATCGATAATAGATTTTAAATGTTTTCGGGATTTAAGTTGCGTACCCACATTGACGGCAATTACAATGTCAGCTCCCATTTTTTTAACTACGTCAACCGGTAAATTATTAACCAATCCGCCATCAATCAGAAGAGAATCTCCCCATTCCACCGGACTGAACACACTGGGAATGGACATGGTAGCCCGCATTGCTTTCGGTAAAGAGCCCTTTCCTAAAACCACTTCCTTACCGCTGATCAAATCGACCGCCACACAACGAAAAGGAGTCGGTAAACGATCAAAACCGGGAAGCATTTCATAGGGAAAGGTTAAACGGGAAAACAGTAAAATAAGTTTCTGCCCCTGGATCAATCCCATGGGTAGCACGGGAGTGAATCCTTTCAAATCAAAATTAAGTTGATACCGCCCATCAAGTCTCTTTTCAAAATAGGGTAAATCTTTGCGTTGCGGGAGATCCGTTAGCAACTCATCCCAATGGGCATTCATGACGATGGAATCAATGGCTTTGCCCGAATAGCCGATCGAATAAAGCGCACCGACCAATCCCCCCATACTTGTTCCTGCGATATAATCCACAGGGATTTGAAGGGAATCTAATAATTTTAATGTAGCGATATGGGCTATACCACGGGCTCCGCCCCCGGAGAGGACCAATCCAATACGCACTCGGTCCGCATGAGCCATGGAAGCGAGAAATAAAAGAAAGAATAAGACTGTGGTTTTTTTCAGCAGAACAGACCTTTAAAATGAGATACAAATGAATTCGTTAAAGCGAACGGGTCTGAAATATCCCCGGTATCCGAATTAAAAAAGAACATCATACATACCGATAGGTAAATAGATTACCTTGAAAGAACACCTGCGGTTAGATCGCCTTGGCAAACCTTAAAAAAAGTAAGGGCGGTCCGTGCCAAACCCTTACTTATTTCTTTAAGGAAGGATAATCAGGCTTTGCGGATTGTTCTTCTTTGATACATGGTCATTAAGAAACCGATAATCATTAAAATCGTTCCAATCCACAAGATATTGATCATTGGTTTGATCGTCACTTCGGCAGCCAACAATTCTTTTCCGTAATAGGGGCTGGCCTTATCGACCGGTTTTGAGATTCGCAGGGTAATCTTACCGCTTTCTACATTAATTCTTTCAATGGATACAGCGCGTTCCGTTCCCGGAAGAGGCACGGAAATACTGGATTTTTTATTACCGATCATGGTCAGAGCCGGTTTGATAGTGCCCAGTAAATTTCCCTTTTTATCGAGCACTTTAAGTACAGTGGCTAAATGGATATCCCCAGCCTGCATTTGATGGTTGTTCATTTCATAGCCGTCAAATTCCAAAATATAATTTTCAAACGCTTTTTGTTCATTTTTCTTCAATACCACCTGTTGACCAGTTCGGCGATTTTTTTCAGCCGGGATTATTTGAATCGGTGAAATATACAAATCATGTAATACGGTATTTTTAACTGCCGGCCCGACCATATACGCCCGGCTATATTCGCTCCAGTAGAATTTGGCAAACATGGTTTTCGAATTGACCCGAATTTTCACCCGGTCTTTACCATTCGCCGCTGGTATCTTCCCTTCATAGTTCAGTTTATATCCAAGAACATTCATCGGTGTATCCATGGGAAGAGTAACCTTTTTGGAATAATCATAAACCGACGAAATTACAATACCGATCATCATCAGCCCGATGCCCACATGGGTCAAATATCCGCCGAATTTATAATTTTTCCGAATCAATTTTTTAACAATAATCTGACTATTCACTAAAATGGCAAAGGAAGAGACCATGATAATCATCAGAGAGACGGCTTTCCTGGCTCCTAATGCATACGCAAAGCCGCCTATGATCAACGCAAAGATACCATGGATCAGCACCGCTTTCAGTCTGTCCCCGCTTTCCTGTCTCCAGCGTAAAATGGGAGCCATACCTATCAGCAAACCGATAATAATAGCCAACGGCCCGGCAATCGTATTATAGTAACTGGTCGATACATTGGAGGCATTACCAAAAATGCTGGTTATGATCGGTGATGAAGTGCCGATAAAAGTTAACAGAGCCAGAATCAATATGGACAGAGCCCCAAAGATGACGAAGGTCTCTCGGGTAACCAGCCCGCCGCGGGCCTGCTCACTACGGATATCTTTTACCCTGAACAAATAGGCCGCTAAAGAAATGGCCGTAAATAAAAATACAAGGCCGATTAAATATTGATCGAGGTCCGAAGCACCGAAGGAATGAACCGAAAAATCGGTTAATATCCCACTACGGGTAAGTAAACTGGCATATAGCACCAAAACAAACGTCAGTAGAGCCAAAAAGATATTCGTTTTTTGCAAACCATTCTGTTTTCGCTGTACAATCACTCCGTGCAATAGCGCCAGTGAAGTGAGCCAGGGAATTAACGAACTGTTTTCCACAGGGTCCCAACCCCAAAATCCGCCCCAACCGAGGGTTGTATAAGCCCAGTAACCGCCTAAAATAATTCCGGTGCCCAACATTAAATTAACGAATATGAGATAGGGATAAGCGCTGTGAATCCATTTATTGTAATTTCGTTTTACCAGAGCCGTCATGGCAAAGGCAAAGATAATCATGGTGGAGGAATAGCCTGAGAAAAGAATCGGAGGATGAATGGTCATCCATGGATCCTGCAAGAGCGGATTTAACCCGTTCCCATTGGCAGGAATCATACCATAAGGAAAGGCTCCGGGATTGACGTCCCAGACAAATGTAAACGGGTTGCGTTTAATGAGAATTAAAACAATAAAGGCCTGAACCAGCAACATAAAGCTCATGATTAAAGGTTCGTCTTCTTTCCTGTTTTTAATGATCACTAAACCGTAAATTTGCCCCAGAATCAACCACAGTAAAAAAGTTCCTTCCTGGCCGGCCCAAAAGGTAGAAATTAAATAGTAGAGGGAAAGCTCACGGGATGAATAGCTGAACACATAGTTCCATTCAAAATGGTGAGTCAAGATACCCCACATCAATAGAGCCGCCTGAAAAAGAATCAACACCGTAGCCGTATAGAATGACATCCTGGCCAAAGATAGGGTCGACTCTTCATTCCTACGGTAATACAGGTAATAAGCAGTAACACTTAAAATAAGAGCTATAAAGGTGAGGGGAGTCGCTATAATGCCGATATTCATACTTTGCTCTCCTCTTCCTGGTATTTGGAAGGACATTTAACCAGAATACTTTTGGCATGAAAAATGCCTTTTTCATATCGTCCCACACAAACAACATGGGAGGCCTGATCAAAATTACCCGGCTTGGCTCCCTTATACTCTACTTCGATGGTTTCCCCATTATCATCTTTTAAATGGAAAATGAATAAGTTCTTTTGTATATCGAACTGCCCCTCATCCAACCGTTCCCCTTTTACCTGAACCGTGGAAGAAGTGTGCTTGGCTTCCGCAATGGTAACATAGGGTGTGAGAGATGATTTAAACGACACAGCGGCGAGAACCGTAAAGGCGATGATTATAATTCCGCCGATTATATATTTGGTACGCATCGATTTATCTCCTTACTTTAAACTGCGTGTAACTCCCAATAGACTTACATCGTTTGTTATTGATTGTTGCCGGTTTTAATGTTTTTGCTTGACAAACGTTCAATTCGTTTCCTTAATTTTTTTATCTCATTATCCGTGCGCAAAAGATAAAAAAAGATACCCGTCCAAACGATTATATTAATAATTAAAATGACATATATAGGGGACATTTATGACTCCAATTGTTTTAATTTCATCTTTAATTTTATAACTTCCAATTTATTTTTTAACATCCAGAAGTAGACCATCGTAAAAGCAAGCAGCGAATTAAAGAAGACAAGTTGCATCTTTCCGTTCATCGTTACTTTTCCCTGGGTATTGATCAGTGGATCGGGATGTAAGGATGAATATATTCTGGGAACAATAAAAATAAAGAATGGTACGGTTACAAAGGCCAGAATATCATAAACAGCAGAGAGAGCGGCTTTACGATCCTGTTGTTCGATAGCCGAACGCAAAGCAAAATAGGCTGCGTAAATGAGTAATAATATAAAAATAGAAGTTTCCCTCGGATCCCAGTTCCAGAAAGCCCCCCAACTCATTTTTGCCCAGATGGAACCGGTGATAGTCGCTAAAAGTGCAAAGAGCAGACCAAGCTGATTGGCTGTTTCCGAATAGTAATCGTACCGGATATCTTTCTTTCGTAAATACAAGATACTATATATGGCGCCAATTAGAAAGGTTAAAGTCGTAATCCAGGCCATAGGGACATGAAAGTACATAACCCGGGTATATTCCCCTAATCCCTTTGCCAGGGGTGCATAGAAAAAGGCACCTAATAAAACCAATACCATCCATACATATAGTAAAAATTTTAAAAAAATCATTTCAGCTACTTCCTTTTATCGGGTTCCAAATTTAAACCACCTTATTTCATTAAGCAAGAAGTAAAATATTTCTTATGGATAAGGTCGGCACCTTCAAATCGTTTCTGTCCAAACCTACTTGAAATAACTAAAAAAGTTTATTATTCATTCCAAACAAAATCAAAAAGTAAAATACTGGCCGTAATAATGACTACACTAAATGCGAACAAAGTCTGCAATTCGCTATAGGCAGTCATCCAGCCCTGTTCCTGAGAAGCAATTTTAGTAGCACTGATGCCGCTAACCAGAACCGGGAGAAGAATCGGAAATGACAAGACGGTAAAAAGAGCTCCCTTGGCTCCACTCTTCGAAATGATAGCCGCTACCATGGTTCCGCCTCCGGCCAGTCCGAAGCTTCCGATAAAAAGCGTAAAAAAAAGTAACAGATAATTCTGAACATTAAAATTCATTAAAGCAATGAACAAAGGAACGACAATGATTTCCAACAGAAATAAAAGTACAATATTAAAAAGGAATTTTCCTAAAAATATGGCAGAGGCCGATGCAACCAATTTTAGAGTATCCGCTGTCTTCGCCTCTTCCTCTTTAACAAAGATATGGGACAGACCGGACATGGAAGAGAAGAAGAGAATAATCCACAACAAGGCGCTCAGTACTTCCTGGCGGGCGGTGAAGGTCCCTATGGCAAAGGAGACCGCAGAAAGGGTGACGACCGCAAAGAGCAGGATGGCATTCATGGCAAACCTGGTTTTGAACTCCTGTAAAAGATCCTTTCGGAATATGTAGTACGCTTTAATCATGAACCGCCACCCTAAAATCTGCAAAGGCAAGATCTTGTTCTTCATTGGTAGCAATCAGTAGCATGCCTCTTGATTTCTGTTCCCGAAGAAGTTCATAAACAATTTGTATACCCTGCATATCCAGATTGGAACGGGGTTCATCCACAAATAATATTTCCGGTTGATGCATCAGGGCGAAGACATACTTTAATCGCTGCTTCATACCGGAAGAATAGGTCTTAACCGCGTCCTCTTCTCTGCCTCCCAGTCCAACGCGATCCATTAAATTCCACCAGGTGCTGCGATCATCTTTTAATCCGCGCATTCTGGAAAAAAAGTTTAAATTCTCTTCGGCTGTGAGATCATCGTATAATTCGAGGTAAGGGCCCAGAAATCCGGTATGGGTGAAAATATTTTCTTTTGAAAGCAAAATTTGCCCGTCAAAATATTGAACTTTACCCGAAGAAGGCGGGATCAGAGCACTTAAAATTCGTAAAAGCGTTGTTTTCCCGGAACCGTTTGGCCCGACAACAGCGAGACACTGACCGCTATTCAATTCAAACGTAATATTTTTCAGAACTCTCTTTTCGCCAAAAAATTTGGATATATGATCGGCAATTAATTTCATAATATGGAAGTTATTAAAAATAGAAAAACCGGGCAAGGAATATAAAAAAAGGCTCTTCTTTTAGGAAGAGCCTTTCATTGGGAAATTGATCCTATTAATAGGTTACACTCAGACCGAGATTCACAAATCGCGGTAAGCCAAAGAAAACTTCGGCGTCATCCGCATCATGATCATGATCAAAAGCATTATAATGACTGTTGTCCAAAGCATCCTGGATATAAGCGGTATCCAAAAGATTAAATACATGGGCAAACAGTTTAAGTTGTACACCGCTAATATCAAACGGTAACTTATAATTCAAATGAACATCGATCACATTGTAATCCGGAATCTTCCAGCTCTGCGTACGATCCGGAGTCTGCGTGCCGGTTACGATACGGCTGGTAGGATCCCAATCGGCATAATAGTTGGCATAATATTTAAATACGAGCTGAGCCATCAGACCTTTAATCGGAAAAACCGAACCGGCTAATGCAAACTGAGTCTGGGGAGCGTCGCCGATTTTTAAATTTTTAACTCCCACCAAATACTGGGTGGTTTCCAGATTCCCCTGAGAATCCAGGGCACGGTACTGTCCCGATGCATCATCGATTAGCTTCCAGTTACCGATCGAACCGGCCAGGTCTAAGCGGAACAGACTCATGGGCTGATAAGCCCCTTCAAATTCGATACCGGTGTGCAATTGGTTTAAACCGGTCAAAAAGAGTACATCCCAGACACCCGGAGAGGTCTCTATAGAACGGGGCAAGGCTCTGTCCTGCCACTTGGTATAATAGAAATTGGCCTTTAGAGTCAAGGTCTTTTCCAGGCCCGTCCAGTTTACTCCGCCCTCAAAGGAAGTAAAACGTTCGTTCTTGGGATTCTGGGAGTACACACCGTTACGGTCATCAATTACATTATCGAAAATCGGTACTTTTTCCACATAACCGAAATTACCATATACGCTCAGATCACCGGTAACACGGTACATAGCGCCACCTTTGATTTGAAAACCGGAAATCCAGTCCGAAGTCAACTTCAGTTCTTTGCCGTTTCCGACATCTTTAAAATGATTCGTGTAACTGTATTTAATCCGCGAATAACCGACAGTACTGTAAATTGTATACTGATCCAGAGCCATTTCGGCCTGGGCATATCCACCGATCCAATCAACGGTATTGGTGTTAAAATAAGCAATCTTATCTCCGAGACGTTTCATCCGAGATTGGGGA
>JALSTK010000159.1 GCA_026983775.1 Calditrichia bacterium | reverse complement strand
AAGCGGATCATGATGAAATAAGATTAACCGTTCCACTTCCGCCTTCAGAGCGAGCCGGACGGGATAGGTATAAGGAGAGTGGCCCCAGGTTTGATGCGCCTGATACTCGTCGGGAGTGTATTGGGCATCATGGATTAAAATCCGGGCTTCGGATACGAAGTGTACCAATTTTTGATTTTCATCTTCTCCGAGATAAATTTCATCCGCATTACTTTGGGCATTCGCGAACGGTTCATTATCACTGATATACACCACATCACCGGCAGGAGTATGAAAACGGTAGCCCAGCGCATTACCCGGATGATTCACGTAAATCGTTTGTACCTGAAGAGAATCTAATTGAAACGTACCCTCCTGCAAAGGATGAAAATGGATGTGGGCTGCCATTTCTTCCATCTCTACCGGGAAATGCGTGGCGTCCATCTGTTCGGAGATAATTGTTTCCAGGTCTTTGTCGGCTTCTTCGGCACCGTAGATAAAAATCTCGTTACCCGGAATGTAGGCAGGAGTGAAGAAGGGAATGCCCTGGATATGATCCCAGTGGGGATGGGTAATAAAAACAGATGCTTTTACGCTTCCCCCGGTCTTCATCAACTCATTGCCCAGAGCACGTATGCCGGATCCACCGTCCAGAATAAAAAGGTGATCCTCAATGCGCAATTCGACACAAGAGGTATTCCCTCCATAGCGGGCAGTCGTCGGACTGGGAGTCGGGATGGAACCCCGTACGCCCCAGAATTTAAGTTTAATCATCTTACAGGTACGCCTGTATTTCTTTCACTAGTTTTCTGGCTAAGATGGGCTTGGTAAGATACTTATCCGCACCGAGAGCCAGGGCCTTTTTCTGATCCGTGGCAAATACCTTTCCCGAGAGAATAACTACGGAGGTTGAGGATAAGGCCGGCTCTTCCTTGATCTGTTTCAAAAGAGTGAAACCGTCTAATCCCGGCATCATCACATCTAACACAATCAGTTTCGGCTGTAAAGAGATCAGTTGTTGAACCGCCTCCGAAGGATCGGAAATAGTTCCGATTTTTAATCCCTGCTTTTCTAAGATTTGTTGGGTTGTTAAAAGGTATTGCCGGCTGTCATCGATCAGAACCACGTCCATAGCCAAAACAGACTCCCTGTATAGAAAGTAATTATCCTAAGGTCTGATAAATGATAGACTTAAATGGAATTATCGACTGTGACAGCTATCACAAAACGGAAGTGCGGAAAAAGGGGGCTTCCTATCGATTTGTGCGGGGTATCCATTTTTATGGGCAAGATAGGGGGATTTACAAAAACAGCGTTAAAAAAAGGAATCGGAATTTGCAGCAAATCCCGATTCCATGGGCGAAAGAACGCACACCTCATTCCTTTCTTCTCGTAAGCGAGGGGAAGTTGAAACACCTGTGAGTTAGCGAAGAATCGTTTTCTTTTGGAAAACCATTTCAAATCGTTTGTTCTGTTACTGGTTTGGATTTATATTAAAACGGCTCTACTGAGTTTCTCGTGGTTAAACGCCGCATCCGTAAATCATCACGAAGTGATGCAATATGAATAGCCACACCCGTCAGCCTCCGGGCAGGAGCGAAGCCTGTGGCAAGATGCAACCGAATAGGATTACCGCAAAGCGGTAAAAAAAACCAGGCCTTTCAATGTATAGGGTCTCCTATTTCGTTAGAATGCTATTATTAGTTACACATTTGACGCCTTCAGCGTCACGCTCTCTTTTTCCGCTTTACCACAGGCTTCGCCTGTGGCTACTCATATTAGTATCCTTCGGATACTTTTGTTTTTAAATACAAAATGAACGAAACAATAAAAAAATTGTTTCATTCCTTTTATCCGTCTTCCGTTAATATACGGCTTCACAAGAAACCCGGTAGAGCCATTAAAACAAGGGAAAGCAAGATGAAAAAAACGATTTTATTTGTTTTCATTTTTATTTCAATTCTTTCAGCCCAGGATAGTTTATACCTTGTAAACACTTTGGTCGGGAAAACGCAAAACAGGCTCATCGGTGCAAAAGCGGCCGGCGATATTAACGGCGACGGCTATGACGATCTTGTGGTTTCCTTTACCGACAGCGTAAAAATATATTTGGGAAACGAGCGCTTTGCCTTAAAGGCTGCCTATGCGTACGGCAATAACAACGGCTTTGTCCTCTGCCCGGGCGATGTGAATAACGACGGATACGCCGATTTGCTTTTGGGCTATAAACGTTTTGAAACGGGCACGGATGGGCATATTTCAAATATCAATTTGTTTTTCGGAGGCAGCGATGGTCTGGACAGTTGTAAAACCTTTGACTATGGAGTTTCTTTATGGGATCAAATATTATCCAAAAATGTTGAACCCATAGGCGACGTGAACGGCGACGGTTTTAACGATTTTGCCATTTCATCCCCCTATAACTGGAGCAACGGGATTAGTTATGTGTTCCTATATCTCGGCGGCGACAGCATAAGCAGTCAGCCTTTTGTAACGCTTACAAACTATCTGAACAATCATAGTCTGGGTATATTTGGAGAGTCGGTTTGCGGTATTGGCGATGTAAATAGAGACGGTTTTGATGATATTCTAGTCGGCGACCCGGGTTATGATGATACGCTTTACGCTGAAAGCAGCGGCGCGGCTTTCCTTTATTACGGCGGCGCGGAAATGGACAGCATAGCGGATAGTCTATTAACCTTTAACGATGAATACTTTGGTTCCAATATTAAGAATTTGGGAGATATTAATGATGATGGTTCAACGGATTTTGCCGTAACCGGTTATGATAGCTGCGTAATCTTTTTAGGTCTTGACAGTATGATTATTACTCGGTTTTATAACCCAAGCCACGGAATTGGCGGCAATGGTGATATTAATAATGACAGAATCAGTGATTTTATAATCGGATATATAAAAGGGGAAAAAGGGGATTCTAGTGGAATGGAATGTTTTTTAGGAAAGAAGGACATTGATTTAATTCCGGATTATTATGCTAATGAAGAGCAAAAATATTCCAGCTATGCTATATATACAGATTTTATAGGTGATTTCAACGGCGACGGTTACGATGATATTTTCGTCGTGGCTTCTACATTTCGAAAAAATGATCAAGAAATCGGTAAATTATATGTTTATTCAATAAAAAAAATAAATGGTATTAAAGAAGTAAAAAGTCATGGTATAGACGGTTTTCAACTACTTCCCGGTTCTCCAAATCCTTTTAACAACCGCATACTAATTCCTTTTCAATTAAAAACGACCTCCGAAATACAAATTGATATTTATGATATTCGCGGACGATTAATCAAAACCTTGTTTTCCGGAAAGAAAACGGTCGGAGTGCATCGGCTTAGCTGGGACGGGAAAACGAATTCAGGCCAAGAAGCTGCCAGCGGATTGTATTTTGTGGTTTTAAAACTAAATAATACCAATTTAAATATGTATACTCGGAAAATAGTATTGCTAAAATAACATTCTTGGATAAACACACTAAAGAAAAGAGGAACGCATGCAGGGAATATGAATAAAGTTTCCCGCCGATAAATCGACGGAATCATATTTTCCCTTCGGGAAAAGGAATACGCAACATAATCACAACGGTCTTAAGGCTCATAAGAATCGTTGAACGGCATATAGGTTCTATTAGCCTATTTCCAGATCTTAAAAGTAAACGGCCTTTATCGGTTGCTCTGCCATGAAACCACATGATTCGACATAGGAGCATCCATCCCCTCTACATTTTCAATTCCCAATTTACCGCCTTTACCCAATATTTCTTAAATGTTCATTTATCGCTTGAAATGAATGCATTTCATGCCCATCTTTGTCATATGTTTAGAGGTCTGCAACGCAAAGCAAATATTCTTAAATTCGATTTTCTTGTCCTGTTACTTTGTATGGGAGGTATTTACCAGTCTGCCCGCAAAGCGGGGCTACCCGTACAACTGCATGAACAGGGGGGACATATCATCGTGCATCAAATTAAAGCAACGGCCGGGCGAGCGGGCCTTCGTCCGGGAGATTCCATTCTTGCGGTTAAGGGGCAGACTGTCGTTTTCATCGAAGATATGGAATTCCTGATGGATGGTCAGGCTATAGGATACTCCCTGGATTTTACCGTACTAAGGGATGGACGGAAGATCACTCTATCGATTCCTCTGCAAGCAGCCAATGATCCGCTTTATTTATTCGTGCTGACCCTGGTCGGATTCATCTTTTTTTCTCTCGGAGTTTTTGTCTTAAAAAATCGTCCTGACGGTGATGTTGTGGCTTTGGTTTTTCATTGGATTTCAGTAACCGTTGCTTTGCATATTACGACCACATTCGGACGGTATTCTCTCTCTCCACTCCATGTGGGTTATGTGTTGCGTCTGATTTTTTTCCTGGCCTCTTCTCTAACTCCGGTACTGTTTGTCCATTTCAGTTTTCTGTTTCCTCAAAAAAAGGGAATTGCTTACCGGAAATATATGAAAATGTTCTACGCCCTTGCCATAATCTTCTTCCTGTATTTATCCTTTCTGTTCCTGCAGGCCGCAGAAGCGTCGTCCATACTCCTTTTTCATCGCTTCATGTTTGTCTATAATTTCGGAAGATGGTTGTTCGCCGTTTCCTTTATTTTTGCTGTGGGCAATTTCTTCCATTCTTACATTAAGGCGGGCGAAGAATCTCAGCGGCGCAAGCTGCGCTGGGTGATACTGGGTCTGGCCATCGGGCCGCTTAGTTTTGTGCTCTTCTGGCAAATTCCCCAGACTATGGCCCTGGAACCTCTGCTTCCGGAAGAGGCCATGTTGTTGATTACAGCCCTGACCCCGCTAACCTTTGCCATATCCATTGTGCGTTATCATTTGCTGGATATCGATTTTATATTCAACCGCAGTACCGTCTATTTGATTGTGCTATCTTTATTGCTTTTACTCTATGCCGCTATTGTGGGTCTGGCTTCCATGATGGTGCAGATATTTACAGTCCGGGTTTCGTTGATGGTTTCGGCTCTGGCCAGTGTGGTACTCGCGCTTCTGTTTGAACCGTTACGCAAAGCGGTTCAAAAATTTGTAGATAAACGTTTTTTTCGGGTTCGCTACGATTATCGTCTGGCTCAACGGGAAATTACCCAACGTATCCATCGGTTTATTGATGTACGCTCTTTGTTTGATTTCAGTATTGATCAACTGGATGCACTGTTGCGTCCGGAACGGTTGGGCCTTTTCTATATAGACGAATCGACTGATGAATGGCAACTATCCGCCCAAAAAAATCTCCATTCAATCAGCTCCGGGTTTAGAAATGAGTTACATCGTTTCACTGAAAATTCGCTTCTGCCGTTTATGGCCGTTGCCCGTTTTATAGAGCCGGGAATCCCTTTTTGGCCTGGCAATCCTGAAATATTCAAACAGAATCAAATTGTGATCGCTCTTCCTATCCGGCTGCAAAGTGCCCGGAATGCAGGTTTTTTGCTTTTAGGAAAGAAAAAATCCGCCGCACTCTATGGCCAGGAAGATATTGATTTACTGAAAACGACGGTCATGCAAATCGCCTCTGCCATTGAGCGCATCCGTCTGCAACGCAATTTAATTTTGCAGCATGCCGAGACCCGACGTCTCGATGAACTTAACCGTATGAAATCGTATTTTGTTTCCAGTGTTTCACACGAGTTGCAAACCCCGCTCACTTCGATTCGTATGTTTGTAGAATTGTTGCAAAATAACAAAAGAGTTTCACTAAAAGATCGGCAAGAATATCTGGAAATTATTCAAGGTGAAAGTGAGCGATTATCACGCTTAATCCGTAATGTACTGGATTTCTCACGGGTAGAGCGGGGAGTAAAAACCTACCGGAGGCAACGTATGAATCTAACGGAAGTAGTTAGATCCGTTCTACGCTCCATGAAGTACCAGCTCCGGCAAAATCAATTTGAAACCTTCTTTCAAATCCCCGAAGAGAAAATTTTTATTCAGGCGGATGCAGACGCTGTTGCCGAAGCCCTGGATAATCTGATTTCCAATGCCATTAAGTATTCTACAAAGCGCAAATATATCCGTATTTCACTATCCGTAAATGGCGGTTACGCCAGGTTAGAAGTAGAAGATAAAGGCATTGGGATTGCGCAGCAAGAACAGCAACATATTTTTGAAACCTATTACCGGGCCGGTGAAGCACAAACCCGAACCGGGAGTGGTACCGGTCTGGGACTGAGTCTGGTACACCATATAATGGAAGCGCACGGGGGTAAAATCGAGGTGAACAGTAAACCTGGATTCGGCAGCACTTTTACACTCTATTTTCCTTTGGAGAACATAAAATGAAGCGTATCTTAATTATCGAAGATGATCCGGCTATTCTAAAAGGTTTGAGCATTGCCCTTAAAGAAGCTTCTTATGAAGTGTACACGGCAGCGGACGGTCTGCTCGGTCTGCAAATGGCTATGGAAGAGAACTTTGATCTGATCATTCTGGATTTAATGTTACCGGCTAAAAACGGACAGGAAGTTTGTCAGGAACTGCGGCAAACCGGAAACCTGACACCGATCATTATGTTGACCAGCAAAAAAGAGGAGATCGACAAAGTAATGGGACTGGAAGCAGGGGCGGATGATTATGTAACCAAACCCTTTAGTTTGCATGAACTGCTGGCGCGCATCAAAGCCGTTTTACGTCGAACGCAGCGGGAAGAAACGGTGACAACGCTGCAGTTAGAACAGGTAACCATCGATTTTAAAAAGATGACGGCATCGAAAGAGGGCCAGCCCTTAAAATTAACGGCCCGTGAATTCGAGTTGCTGCGTTTCTTGGCTGAGCATGAGGATGAAGTAGTCACCCGCGATATGCTGTTGGATCAGGTTTGGGGCTATGATTCTTTTCCCACTACACGCACAATCGATACGTTTATTTTGAATTTGCGCAAAAAAATCGAACCGGACCCGGCCCATCCGAGACATCTGATTACCGTGCACAAAATGGGATATCGCTTTGTAATTTAGTGCTTTCCGTTGCCGTCAATCCCGAATTAACCCTCTTAGTATTGTTTGCCGCGATATTTATCTATTTTCTATTTGTTCTAGTCAAAATGACGGAATAAACGAGACATCATTGATAAAATTTTGTGCGCTTTCTATTCTTTGGAGTAAATTCCGGCGGTAAATCCCGAACAAAGGATTCATCTGTTATTGACAATATCTTGACAAAATTTTTACGAATCGATGACATACGCAGGGTGTAAAACAGTATTTTTTTATTAATAAAAAACGGATTTATAAAAGAGCTTATCCCGATAGTAATGGTTTAAGCCGAATTGATTTGGGATTCCGAACTTTTTATGACAGAATTCCTATTAAAACTGTTTTATCGGAGGAATCATCATGAAAAAATCAATCCCTCTTTATCTGGTT
>JALSTK010000158.1 GCA_026983775.1 Calditrichia bacterium | reverse complement strand
CGCATTTCGGCATCCGCATCTTACCTTTAACGATCAGGGTTTTATTCTCTTACCCGGAGAGAAGAAACACCTTCGAATCAATTCGTCTCAAAATAAAAAGATAGATATCGGTAAACTGGAAATCCTTTATCTGAACAAGTTTTTCATTTCCTGAAGTCGGTTCGTATCCTATAAAATTATCTTCTTGTTGCTTCCTCTCAAGGGAACCTGTAGATTTAAATCACCATGGAACATTAAAATGTTTCTTTTGAATTTCAGTTAAAAAGGAATAGAGATGAGTCAGCTATATATTTGTCATTACAGCGAAATCGGCCTGAAGGGCAAAAATCGTATCTATTTTGAGAAGGCCCTGGCCGGGAATATTAAGAAGGCGGTAAAACGGGAATTCTCTGATATCGTCTTGAAAATCGAGAATCTGAATAAACGGCTGGTTCTTCGTTTTGATAAGGATATGGATAACGAGCGGATATATAATGCCTTGAGTACTGTTTTCGGCCTGGCCAATTTCAGCGCGGCTATATCGGTGGAAAAAGATTTGCAAGCCATCTCGGCAGCCTGTGTGCAGCTGATGAAAGATCAGCAAGGAAAAACCTTCGCGGTTAAAGCCAAACGTTCGGATAAAAACTTTCCCTATACTTCGCCGGAAATCAATCAGTATGTGGGGGCGGAAATTGTTAAGCGTTATGGGAACAAAGTGGATCTTTCACACGCTCAGACGAAGTGCCATATCGAACTTTTGGCGGATGAGGTTTTCGTCTTTCTGAATAAAGAGCAAGGCCCCGGAGGGCTGCCGGTGGGATCCAGTGGCAAGGTACTGGCGCTGCTTTCCGGGGGATTCGATTCACCGGTGGCTGCCTACTATATCATGAAAAGAGGGGCACACTGTTCATTTCTCCATTTTCATGTATATCCTCATACCCGTAAGGAATCCCAGGAAAAGGTGAAAAACCTGGCCCGTATATTAAATAAGTTTCAGTATAAATCCCGAATTTACATGGTCCCTTTTGCCGATACTCAACTGGCTATTGCTCAACATTGTCCTGAAAAATTCCGAATCATCCTTTACCGGCGGATGATGATGCGTATTGCCAAGCGTCTGGCGGACCAGCATAATTACAAAGCTGTGGTTACCGGAGAATCCGTCGGACAGGTTGCTTCACAGACCCTGGATAATCTGCGGGTTATAGAGGAAGTGATTGATTATCCGGTCATTCGTCCTTTAGTGGGCTTCGATAAAAATGAAATTATAGAGAAGGCCCGGCAGATAGACACCTATGATATTTCGGTTCTTCCCCACGATGATGCCTGTACCCGCTTTACTCCCAAACATCCGGTTATTTATTCCCGTCCGGAAGAGGTGCGATTTGCAGAGAAAGATTTGGATGTGGACTCTTTGGTAGAGCGTGATCTTAAAAATATAGAGGTGATTTATTTGTAGGGGAAAGGTTGCATTCTTTTTAAGGAGTTCGTAAATTTGCCGTCTCGATTGATGCACCTGTAGCTCAATTGGTAGAGCAGCGGACTCTTAATCCGTTGGTTGAAGGTTCGAGTCCTTCCAGGTGTACATTTGAAGGCAGCTATAAGGCTGCCTTTTGTGTTTAATGCATCTGTAGCTCAATTCCAAGTAATTATATACTAATGACGCTCAGGGGACTCTTTAAATCTCTATTGCAGCAACTTATGGGCGGTCAGATCTTCGTCCGTAAATTCAATTTAAAAAACAGTTCCAGCGCTGGAGAGATTGAATAATTGATTATACATTGACTGGCAAGTATTCAGATTCTCAATTGAACGCCACTTTACCTGTATTCATTTATTGGCTCTACTGGGATTCTTGTGAAGTCATCTATTAAATAAAGACTGACAATATGATTTTACTGCTTCGTTCATTTTGCATTTAATAATAAAAGTATCCGAAGGATACAAATGTAAGTAGCCACACCCGTCAGCCGCCGGGCAGGAGCGGAGCCTGTGGTAAAGCGGTAAAAGCGAGCGTGACGCTGAAGGCGTCGAATGTGGAGCACAGAGTATTCTAACGAAATAGGAGGCCATATACATTGAAAGGACTGGTTTATTTTACCGCTTTGCGGTAACCCTATTCGGTTACATCTTGCCCACAGGCTTCGCCTGTGGCTAATGATTTTACATCACTTCGTGATGATTTAAAGATAGGCTGTGAATTAACTCTAATTTTTTAGAAAAATGATTTAAGGATGACATTTTTACGGCGTTTAACCACAAAAAACCCGGTAGAGCCCATTTATTTAAAAAAAGGTTAATCATAGAGGCAGATTGAAAAGTCAGGACGCGGTCAAATATACCGGATTTATTGAATTTTGTTATTAAGTTCGATATACTCTGTAAATACGTTATGATCACAGAAAACCTTTTCAGGCCATTCGAAGGGATTCGAGAAATATAAATTGCCTGTTAATTGGAAAGATATAAATAAAGCCGGAAGGATGATCATGGTAAATAGCACAGAGAAAATTATACCGAATCTGCAATTGCTTAGTGCCGAGCAAATGCAGACCGTTCATCAGTATTCCGTTGACATCCTGGAAAAGACCGGGATAAAAGTGGAATCGAAAACCGCGCTTCATATATTTAAAAAATCAAATGCCGTCCGCATAAAGGACGAAACGGTATATATTCAGGGCGAACTTGTCAATCATGCTATTCAAATAGCCCCTTCAACAATCGAAATATTCAATCGAAACGGAGACCATGCCTTTTATCTCGGAAAGAAACAGGGCAACGAAACCTATTTCGGCATGGGGGTAACCAACACCTTCTTTCAGGACATAGAAAGCGGTCGGGTGGAACCTTTCACCCGAAAACATATGCAACATAGCACGAAACTGGGTGATCTGCTGGGTAACTATGATATGGTATCAACCATAGGAGTCCCGTCGGATGTTGCTGCGGATAAACTGGACCTGTACAGTACACTCGATATGTATGCCAATACATCAAAGCCCCTGGTTTTATTGATTCTGGAAAGTAAAAATATTAATAAAGTGTTTGAAATGCTGTCTTTTTTGCATGGGGATATTTCTGAGAAGCCCTTTTGCATCCCCTATTTCAATCCCATAACTCCACTGATAATGAATGCTTCCACGACCGATAAAATGATTACATCCATCCAACAGCATGTACCCGTCATGTATTCCAATTACAGCATGTATGGTGGAACCTCACCGGCCACGGAAGCGGGTACGTTGGCTTTATTAAACGCCGAGCTGCTGGCGGGACTGGTATTCGGTCAACTGGTAAAAGAGGGCAGTGCAATGATTCTGGGCAGTCTTCCGGCAGCTTTCAATATGCGGACCATGGGCAGCTATTATACCCCTTCATCCTATCTATTGAACCTGGCCTGCGCCGAGATGATGTATTTTTATGGAATTCCACATTGCGGTACTTCCGGCAGCGGTAATGGCTGGGATGCGGATTTACTTGCATCAGGGGATTTGTGGTTAAATCATCTTAGCTCCTGTATTGGTAAAATCGGGTGTGCGCCTTTTGTAGGCGGCAATTTTGATTCTATGGCCTTTTCCCCAAGCTTAGCGGTTCTATCCAATCATATTATCGGGGAGGCTAAAAAATTTGCCAAAGGATTTATTATGAATGATAAGACGGTCAATATGACTGAAATAGATCGAGTCGGCCACGGAGGCAATTATCTGACTTCAGATCAGACATTGTTTTCTTTATCGGAATTACGCACGAACGATGTCATTTGGCCCTCCTTAAATCTGGAATCATGGAAAAAACAAGGTATGCCCCAGGCAAGGAAATTTCTCAAGGTTTATACAAAAGAGTTGTATTCCGAAGCCATAAAGGAATCTGACGAAAATAGTGACCTGATAAAAAAAGGGGAAGATTATATTGACGCAATCCTTAAATAAGAACTTCAGTCCACATTCTTTAGCTTATTTACCCAATGAATAAAGAAATAAAATCACGCAAACTGGGATTTTGGCTCAGTACGTCTCTGGTGGTCGGGAATATGACCGGCTCCGGGATTTTTCTTTTACCGGCCGCTTTGGCGGTATACGGAGGCATCTCCCTTTTCGGATGGATCTTTACGACGATAGGTGTTTTGTTCCTGGCATTGGTATTCTCCAGACTCAGTAAACTGATCACCAAAGCAGGTGGCCCCTATGTCTATTCACGGGAAGGTTTCGGATATTTTACCGGTTTTTTGGTAGTCTGGGGATATTGGGTTTCCATTTGGAGCGGAAATGCCGCCATTGCAGTGGCCGGAGTGGGATACCTTTCGACCTTCTTTCCTTTGCTAAAGTATAATCATTTTCTTTCGGGAATTACAGCTGTTGCTGCAATTTGGGTTTTCACCTTTATTAACACCAAAAATATCCGAAGTGTGGGCCTCGTACAGCTCATCACGACAATTCTTAAAATTCTGCCGTTACTATTATTTGGAACACTCGGATTTTTTTATTTTGATAGTAGTTATTTTACACCGTTTAATTTAAGTAGTATGTCCAGTTTTGAGGCCATTACAGCTTCGGCTGCTTTGACTTTATGGGCGTTCCTTGGCCTGGAATCGGTTACGGTTCCGTCCGATAAGGTTTCAAATCCCACCAAAACCATACCGCGGGCTACTATGGCCGGTACGATCATTGCTGCCTTGATTTATATATCGAGTACCATGGCGATTATGGGCATTATTAATCCGACGATTTTGCGACATTCAGCCGCCCCTTTTGCGGATGCGGCACAAATGATTTGGGGAAATTGGGCCTATTATCTGGTGGCGCTTGGTGCTATCATTTCCTGTTTTGGCGCTTTGAACGGTTGGATACTGCTTCAGGGACAACTGCCCATGGCTGCAGCCAGGGACCGGATCTTCCCGGCGGAATTTAAAAAAGTATCAAAAAGCGGCATTCCGGTAATTGGACTTTATATTTCAAGTATACTGGCATCGGTATTGGTCAGCATGAATTACACCAAAGGGCTGGTACCGATGTTTTCTTTTATCATCATGCTTGCTACGCTTACTACTTTGGTACCCTATTTTATTTCTTCACTGGTTGAGGTGATGTTATATCTGAGCAAAAAGAAAGAATATCAAAGAAAACAATTAGCTGTTATAATCTTGATTTCCGTCCCGGCTTTTTTGTATTCGCTGTGGGCCATCAGCGGTTTGGGAATTAAGAGTATTGGTTGGGGGCTTACTCTTTTAATGGCCGGAATACCCATTTTTATTTTCAGAAGTATGGGCACGAACAGGAAATGAAATTCGATAATTCAGGTTCGTTTGGAAAGTCATGATACAGCTAATCGATTCTGCTCTGATTAAAGCACATCATTATATGCAATCATACATCCCATTTACTCAGCGCAATGCCTGCCCCCTGCATCCCGTATTCTTTATTTTGCGGTGAAGATTTCCTTACAAAAAATTAAGAAAAACTTCAGTTGAATTTTTTGGCAGAAACCGCTACTTTCATTTAGCAAAAAGGTACTGGGAATGCAGATTCTATTCATTGAAGATGAACGTAAAGTGGCGCAGGCGGTGCACGAAGGTCTGGAACGTGAAGGGTATCACGTAGATCTGGCTCACAGCGGAGAAGAAGGTTTTTTCCTTTTAAACAGCAAACAATATGATCTGCTTCTTCTCGATCTGATGCTCCCCGGTCGCGATGGTTTGGAAATATTAAATACGCTTCGTAAAAAAGGTTTAACGCTGCCGGTACTTATTTTAACGGCCCGTGATGCGGTAGAAGACCGTGTGGCAGGCCTGGATACCGGCGCCGATGATTATCTGACCAAACCGTTTGCTTTTCCGGAACTGATTGCCCGCATTCGTGCCTTGCTGCGCCGGGGTAGAGGGGAACAGCTTCTGCGCCTGCAAGTAGCCGATTTGGAAATGGATTTAGTGACCCGTAAAGTATTGCGGGCAGGAAAATCCATTAGCTTGACCAGCCGTGAATTCAATCTGTTAGAGTACCTTTTGCGCCAGCAGGGACAAATCGTTTCGAGAGAAATGCTGGCTCAGGATGTCTGGCACGAAACGGAACGGGCCACCCCCATCGACAATCTCATCGACGTGCATATCGCCCGACTGCGGCGTAAAATCGATGATCCCTTCTTACTTAAGCTATTGCATACGGTAAGGGGCGTAGGATTCATCCTTTCCGAGGAACAGCCCTGATGTCATCGTTGTTTAAAAATGTCCGAGCCCGTTTAACGGCCTGGTATGTTCTGGTATTAGCCTTAATTTTGATTATCTATGCAGGTCTATCCATCTTCTTAGTATATTTTAATCTGCGGCATAATCTCGACCACCAGTTGGAACAGGATTATGAAATCGTTGAGGACTATATTACCGTAACATCGCAGGGACGTGTAACTATTGATGCCGATGATGATCCTTATTTTTATGAACGCTGGTTTGAAATCTGGTCTCCACACGGCAAATTGTTATATGCCAGCAGACCTTTTACCGGGCGCAGTTTACCGCCATTATCTGCAAAAATGGAACGGAAAGAAGGATTTGTTTTTAAGTCCCTGAAGCTATCCAACCGGGCCCGGGTAAGGGTAATGAGCGGTATGATCAATATAGAAGGGAACTGGCTCTATATCCGCCTCATTCACGATGAAGACCGGCTTTGGAAAGAAACAGGCGATTTTTTCTGGTTGATGATTATTGGCCTGCCGATGGCCCTTTTGGTGGCCGGTCTGGGCGGCTATTTTCTGGCTAAAAAATTTCTGGCACCAATCGATCAGATGGCAAAAACAGCAAGGAAGATCGGTGAAAAAAATTTACAGGAACGGTTACCCTTGCTCAATCCCGATGATGAATTAGGAAATCTGGCACAAGCTTTTAATGAATTGCTGGAGCGCTTGCAAAAATCTTTTGAGCGTCTGAAACAGTTTACCTCAGACGCGGCTCATGAGTTACGTACTCCTTTGACGGCTATTCGCAGTATCGGGGAAGTGGGCCTGCAAAATCGCAAAGATAGTGAACAATACCGGGAAATTATCGGAAGTATTCTGGAAGAAAATCAACGTCTTACCCATTTGGTGGATAATCTTCTTTTTCTTTCCCGGCTCGATGCCGGCTCTCTGAATATAAAATCGGAATCCGTTGAACTGGATGCGTTTGTAAAGCAAACCATTGATTTAATCCAACCTCTGGCCGAAGAAAAGAATCAACAACTTTATATCGAAGGTGACAAACTCCGCGCCAAAGCGGATCGTTCATTGCTAAAACAAGCCCTGCTTAATCTGTTGGACAATGGCATTAAATATTCTCCGCAGAAGTCCTCCATTGTAGTTCGTATCCGGCGAGCGGAAGAAGACTCCGTACTTCTTGAGGTCATCGATCAGGGCCCGGGTATTGCCTCCGAACATCAGCAGAAGATTTTTGAGCGTTTTTATCGGGTAGATAAGGGTCGTTCGAGAGAAATGGGCGGCAGCGGT
>JALSTK010000157.1 GCA_026983775.1 Calditrichia bacterium | reverse complement strand
ATTTCATACGGTAGATATAGGCAGCAATGGTCGGCAATTTCGCCAACAGATTCATGGCATCTTCATACATGGGATCCCAGTAATCCATTTTGCTCATACCTTCATTGTACTTTTGTACGAAAACCGATTCGCGTTGCATGGACAGAACGGCCGCGGAAAACATGGTCATGGGATGGGTATCCCTGGGCATAGTTCTCAGGATATCGTATACATACTGTGGAACGACACTTCTAACTTTAAAATCCTCAACGACATCCTTGATATCGCTTTCCGTAGGAATGTCCCCGGTCAGCAGCAAATAAAAATGACCTTCTACATAGGGCATTTCCGAGCCTTTGGGCTTTGGTAATTTTGCTAAACATTCAGGAATCGTATATCCTCTGAAACGAATTCCTTCCATAGGATCCAGATAAGAAATATCCGTTGTCAGAGATTTTAAACCACGCATCCCCCCATAGAATTGGCGGATATGTATCTTGTCCACTTCCACATCACCATATTCCTTCATCAGTCGTGTAACACGCTCTCTGTATGCCGGAATCTTTTCCGCCAGTTTTTCTTTTAACTTACTCATAGCATACCCTTTCTTGTATAATGATTGAGAAACACTTTGACCTTTCAATACACGGACTCAAATCCATGTATGAACAATTCTGATAAAATATTCACAATGCCAGAACAATGTACAAAATAATTACAAAAAAATAAACCGATTAACTGGCTTTTTTCTCTTTATTTGTCTTTTTTTTCGAAGGGGTCGATCCGGCCTTTTTATCTTTGTAATCGGTAATATAAAATCCGCTGCCTTTAAAGATCAATCCGGCGCCGGTCCCGATTTTTCTTCTTACGTGTCCACCGCACTTCGGGCAAACGGTCAGAGGTTTGGCGGTGATATTTTGAAATTCTTCAAACACATATCCGCAGTCTTCGCAGACATATTCATAAGTAGGCATCCTGCTTTTCTCCTTGTTCTATTCCACGCTAAGCCAGAACGCTGCAAATGCAGGCAACATTTATGATATCTTCTACGCTGCATCCGCGAGAAAGATCATTATAGGGTTTAGCCAGCCCCTGTACAATGGGACCGATTGCTTCGGCACCGGCCAGGCGCTGCGTAATTTTGTAACCGATATTCCCTGCATCCAAATCCGGGAAAATAAACACATTTGCTTTGCCTGCTACCGGACTCCCCGGCGCTTTTCTCTGCGCTATGGAGTCCACAAATGCGGCGTCAAACTGAAGTTCACCATCCACATCCAAATCCGGTGCCCATTCCTTAACTTTCTGGGTAGCCTGAACAACCTTATCTACATCTTCATGTCGGGCGCTGCCTTTGGTTGAAAAGGAAAGCATGGCAACATAAGGAGTTTCTCCGACTAAACGCCGGTGGGTCTCGGCGCTGCTCACGGCAATGCTGGCCAGTTGTTCCACATCGGGATTAGGGATAACCGCACAATCGCCGAACGTCAATTCTTTCCCGTCAGGCATAACCATCAAAAACGAACTGGATACGGCCTTGATTCCTTGCGCCATACCCACCACCTGTATGGCAGCCCGCATTACATCGGCTGTGGGAGAGATGGAACCGCCTACCGCACCGCTTACCTGTCCGCTACGTACAAGAAAAGCACCGAAAAACAGAGGCTTCAGCACGGTCTGTGCGGCTTCCTCTTTTGAAATACCTTTATGCTTACGCAACTGGTAGTATTGCTCCGCAAATTGTTGCCGGTCTTCCGATATCGCAGGATCGATGATCTCGATACCGTCTAAACGAACCTGGTTTGCCTCGGCTGTTTTTTTCACCTTTTGGCTGTTGCCCACAAGCAGGGGAACGGTTAGTCTGTTTTCATACAGATACTGAGCCGCTTTAAGAATACGGGGATCATCTGCTTCCGGAAAAACAATCTTCTTCAAATCCGCCTTTGCATTATTTCTGATTTTATCTATTAGATTCATGGCTTAACCCTTTTTTTGAATTTTATCAATTAATTTTTCTGCAACGAAATTAGTTACAAATTTTCGAATATCACCGCCAAAGGCAGCTACGTCTTTTATGATGGTTGAATTGAGATAAGTATATTTTTCATGCGGCATCAAAAAGACGGTGGTGATTCCATCCGCTAGGTGACGATTCATTAATGCCATCTGAAATTCATATTCAAAATCGGAGATGGCGCGTAACCCTCGTATGATAACCGTTGCCCCCTTTTTTTCGGCGAAATCAACCAATAATCCTTCGAATCGTTCCACCCGGACATTAGGGATCCCTCCGATAGCCTCTTCAATCATTTGCTGACGTTCGGATGTGGAAAAAAGCGGCTCCTTGGCAACATTTACGGCCAGAGTCACGATCACTTCATCGAACAGCTTGCTGCCCCGTTCGATAATATCGATATGGCCCAAGGTAATCGGGTCGAAAGTACCCGGATAAATGGCAATTTTTTTATGGCCTTGCATTTTGTTTTTTCTCCAAAAAACTGATATAACTTCTGCCTATTTTTTTCTGAATAAAAACCGAATACAGCTCCGATTGTATTCGAATCGGATTTGAGACTTCGTGTTCGACAACCATTATGCCTTCTTTAGTTAAAAAATCCCTCTCAAAAAGTTCGTCCAGTAAGCTCTGGAGAAAAGGGAATTTAAAAGGAGGATCCATTAAGCACAAGCCATATTTTTCTTTAACATAACGAGCAAACTGAAAAGCATCCTGTTGAAGAATGGTATATTGGGAGGAAGGAACTTTGAGACGGGTTATATTTTGTTTAAGAATCCGGATTGATGAAAAAGCGTTTTCAACAAAACACACATGGCCGGCCCCGCGGCTAAGGGCCTCCAGCCCTAAAGAACCGCTGCCTGCAAAGATATCAACGATTCGACGCCGGGAGGGAAAATCCTGTAAGATATTGAATATATATTCCTTGACCCTGTCGGTGGTGGGCCGGATGGCGAGGCCCTTACCGCTTATAAGCCTCTGTCCCTTATACCTGCCCGATATGATGCGCATTTCTCAGGGAGGGCTATGAATAGATGTAAAGGATCAATCGCATCTGGTATCTCGCCGGATTAAATGTCCGCTGATCCAGGGCGTTCAATATCAGTTTGTGCAATTTGATGTTCTTGGGAGAATTACCCATAGCATCAATAAACTGCAAACATCCTTTTTTTGAACCATGCAGCAGAGCATTCAATTCATATATTGTATACACATCCTGTGCTTTCCGGGGAGTGAAATTCATATCCTTAATCGATAAACCGCTGTTTCCGGCTAAGAACTGCAGCCACTTTTCTCCTTCCTGAGGAGTTTTGAAAGGATTGGTCACTTTTGCTGCAGCCGTGGAGGCGGACTGAACTTGATTCAAATCAACTTTAAACAGACCGAAAATTCCACTTTTATTACCGGGACGACTATCCGATGCTACGATAGATATCTTTTTATTTCGAAAATTTTCTCTTAACGTGCTGTTGTATTTGGCCAATTCAGCCCGGGAGCCGGCAAATACTTCGAAGAGCAGATCCTTGTCATATAATAAAATACTGGACAGTTTAATTCCTTTCCCGTCCGCTTTGCCCATACCACTGATCAGCCCCAGAGCAGACCTGGAATTGCCCGCCAGACTATTCCAGAATTTCTCTTTTTTAAGCTGAAGCGGAGTAGGGCCCGCTTTTTTAGTGGATGCGGTAACCTCTTTAGTGGCTTTCGCAATCTTTTCTTTCCGACCACTTTTTGAAGGGAAAACATACATTTTAACCAAGAAAAAAATCAGGGCCAGCAATACTATGGAAATGGTCCCGATTAGGATGGGGCGGTAGTTTATCCCCTCCTGCTTTTCATCGATATAATCGTCTGTTAGATAAGGAGTCTCGGGAGAACCTGAGGCGGGAGGCGCTTCACTCTCTTCTTCTTGGGTCACCTGATCCATATCAAAGGTATCCTGAGCAGATTCGGAAAAGTCTTCCGCCCTATCTTCCGGAGTAGGCGGAGGGGAAAAAGACTCTTCTGCCGTTTCCGGACCGGCAGTCTGCCCGCCGAAAGCATGCTCGTCTTCCAAATCTAACTGAAATTCTTCCTCATGGCTATCATCCGGTAATGTAAACAGATCATCTTCTCCGACCTGATCTTTCGGAGGTTGTTGCGCCTGTTTTTTCTCGGCGTCCTTCTTATTCTTACTTAATTCCGAGAAGAAATCATCGTCTGATATTAAATCATATTCTGCCATTTTATCCTCCGATATCTATCTCAGCCAAGCACCAGACCGGCGGCCTCAATACCCGCCGATTGTATTTGACCTGCGGATAATGTAAGCTCCCTGAGATCAAAACTGAAATTTTTCTGCAATGATTTCCGAAGCCCATCGTCAATGCTCTCACCCCAGTAAAAAAGTTGTAACTCTTTCCCGGACGCAAACGGTAGCTGTTCACACAGGCTTAGAAATTGATTATACCGCTGCTTGATCGTTTTTAAAAGCTGATCTGTCCGTGCATTTTGATCAACGACATCGATACAAGCCGTATAAAATTGACCGCTGATCAATAAGATACTTTTAACTTTAATGCCATCGATCTTCACTAAAAATTGATTTACTTTTTCATCCAGTAAATCATTGGCCCGTAGAAATTTCTCTACAGCAACATTCTCCAACCAAACGTTATTAAGTGCAACTCCAAGATTTCGGGCCACGGCCTGAAACTGCTCCGGGATTAAACGATATATAGCGACAAATAAAATCTCTTTGAATAAATCATAATCAAATTCAATATGGGTCTTAATGATTTTATAATCCGTCAATTCTCCCGGCAAATAGGCCCGCAATTCCCATTCGGCCTGTTCTCTGATCATCGCTTTATCTGTTTCAAGAGGAACGGCAATTCGCTTATAAAAGGCAAGATTAAGCGGTAAAGCAAAAGATAGGGAAAAATCCTTATCGGTATTTAACTCCTCTTTTTTCTTATAAAGTATTTCACTGACCGATTGAACAAAATGTTCGTTTTTAAAATCGGTATATTGAAAACCAGGCGGATAGGGAATGGACTGAACGGTTTGGATACCGCCGAAAGGGCCCGACTCCTTATCGCCCACAGCCAAATGCATGGAAATTTCCGAGAAAGCTACAGCAAATATATTAGCCATATTCTTTTTGTTTCAGATAAAAAAAGAGGGATAAACCCTCTTTACATGTTGCTTCTGTCTTTATTTTTTCTTTTTTTCTTCCCAGCTCTTTGAATCTTTGTAAATATAACCGAAGTTTTTAATGGATTTGTTAAAGACTCCATATACATGAACCGTTTTACCCTTGGAAGCGAACAAAAAATTGTCTTTCAGTTCATTTTCAATTTTATCCATTGCCGGACCCATATCCGCAGGATTTTTTACCTGATTTAAAACCTGATCAAAGGCGGACATATCATTCTCAAAATTCTCAATATCCTTTGGCAGACGCCGTACCTTGGTTAATAAACTGTCAAATTCATGTAATTTCATTTGTACTTTCCTATGCAACGAATCCAGATTTCCGAAAAATTTTTCCGAATAGGCCTGATTAAAAATCCGGATCCCATTTAGAGCATCTTCGGTGGATTTTTTAATATCACTGTAACTCTCGCTATTTTGCGCCCGATCAATATATTTTTCCAGGTCAAAATAAGCCGATATAAAACTAATATCATTATATTTATCAATTATATCTTCCAGCTCCTTGTAGGCAATGAAAAGATCGGTATTTCTGCGCAATTTCTTTCTTGTCGTATAGGCTTTATTCTTAAGATAATTAAGGGTATCCAGATAGGCACGAACAGCCGGAATGGCCGGTAGACTTGCAATCTCTTTGGCAACCGGCATGGATTTTTCTTTTAATTCGTTTAATAGAATCGGACTTTCTACTTTCACTGCTGCGGAATCTTTATCAATAATGATTTTATACATCCCCTTGGTAACCGGACTATAAAAGTTATCCTCCGTGAGATGTAACACTAAAGAATCTGCAGTTGACAGGCGATAGAGTCCCAATTTACTGGTAACGATATAATCTTTTAGAAATTTATTATATTCCTGATCGATCTTCTGATTTTGAGCGGCTGCCTGATCGATGCTCTTTTGAATATCAATTTTGGAAATTCGGTCAAAACCGCGATCTACCAATTCCCTGAAATCCCGTACCCGATCCCCAACACTGGTAACTTTCGTTAAATCCGATCTTAAAACCCTTTTGACAAATTTTTTGATCCGATCATTAAGCGGTTTCCATTCTTTCCTGTATTCCATGATTTTGATATTGGGCAAAACAACCTGAATGGTATCGGTTAACGTCTTTGCTCTGGAAGCGACATTTTGCAATGAAAAATCTGTGATTGCCGTACGAATACCCACTAACGAATCCAGATAGGTTGCCGCATTGACATAGTTGGGGAAATTAGAAGAACGGTGGAGCTGGGTTAACTGCAGTTTTAAATTATCCGCCTCATTTTTAATATTTTCAAAAGCTTTAAAATTTCGTTTGTTTCCTTCAAGGTCTTCCAGAATACTGGTCATGTTCTTGTCAATCAGAACAATCGATTTGATATACGGTATTTGCAAATAATCCCCGATAAGCCGGTTTATTTCTCGCGTATAGTTAACTATTTGTTGTTTTTGAAGCAGGGAAGAGTCCTGCCTGACGACACGCAACAGTTCAGCCGGGTCCTCGGTATATTTTTGTGTTTTACGAAAATAAAACTTTTCCGACTGATAAATACTGGCAATATTATCATGGGCAATTTTCTCTTCCCGGGCTTCCTCTTTCCATATCTTACCCGGAATTAAAATTACAGCTATCAAGACCGCGACCAAAATAACGATAATTATTTCTAAAACTATTGAGCCTTTACCTTCGTGACTTGCCATCGTGCCTCCAAAAAATCATAACACTTTGAGTTTGTAAGTTCTTGCAAATTCAATATATAAATTAGTGGCAAGTTAATTAAATATGAATTTAATGTCAATCATTATTTTAAAGGTCGGATTGGCGCATAAGAAATTATTTTCCAACAGGTTACCCGTTCTTATATTTTAGCTGGAACCTTCTTGCCTAATTACCTAAATTGTCTTTTAAAAGTAAGAGCTTCTCATTATGCGAGGATTTTATGTATCGACTGCTTATTTTTTTGCTTACCGCCTTTCTGATTGCCTGTAGTATTAAATCGCCTGATAAGTCCGCTGTCTATCAAATGAAACGGCTGGAATATAATCGTTCCTCCGATTTACAGAAATGGACGGATATTTATAACTCCCAGGAGACCCCTCAGGGCAAACGATTGGTTCTCGATAGTATGGGCAAAACGCGCATCGCTCTATTTGCACCCTTTTATCAACAGATCATTTCTCACAGCAAAGATGACTCAACCATCCAAAGTGCTATCTTTGCTCTGGGCCAGATTAAAGACCCGAAAGTGACTAAAATACTCCTGTCGCTTAAGCCGGATTCGCTTCCCGGGCC
>JALSTK010000156.1 GCA_026983775.1 Calditrichia bacterium | reverse complement strand
TAATAAGTATTATGATATTTTATTGACAAAAATTATTATCGTTAAACAAATATTGAATGATTTTTAACAGGTTTATGCATAACGAATAGGCTCCGCACCGGATCGCGGAACGCTCAGGTGCCCCGATAAATGGGGATTCCCGCTGTGGCTAAACCAGCCCTGGTGGAGCTCGGCCGTACCCTTATCGGTTTTGCATTTCCTTAATTCAAGACGGCGCTTTCATTTGTTTAAGAAAAATCATTTTACTACCACAATGCGGGCATTTACATCCCGGCCGGTATGTTACGTATCCTTTTGGATCGTCCGGCAATGAAACTACCGGGTGAAATCCCCATTAATGCCCAAATTCGTATCGGGGTGACCCGTTGTAGCCGCTAATATTAAGGGCCCGCTTGCTGGAATGTGAGAAAAAATGGGGCATTATGCCCCCATGAAAATCGGGGTGTGAGGCATTTTGCCCCACACCTTAATTTTTCCTTTTTTTATTAAAACCGCTTATAAGCCGAAATATCAACCTCTTCTCTTGTGATCCCTTTTTGAGCCTCTTTGGCATGATAATTGTACTATATATTACTGTTTAATCAAATGCGTGCAGACTGAAATGCGAATTAAAATTACTTTTTTGAATCCGGAAAAAGAGACGTATTTACCAATTAATACAAACTATTATTTGGTAAAGCTGATTAATTCTTTAAGTTATGAATATCGGCGCTATCTGAATTCTTTGCTTCCCGGCAACAGCAACCGGGGTATCTTCAATTTCTACACTTTTTCTCAATTGGTTATCCCGGCGCGTAAGATAGAAGATTTTAAAATAGGGATTCTCTCATCGGAATTCCACTGGTATATTTCATCGCCTTTCTATCAATTTTTGGGCATCCTTGCCAAAGAATTCAGGATAAGAAGAACGGTACGTATTGCAACCCGATGGTTTGAAATAAGCCAGGTCAACTTTATCGGTTCTCCGGTTTTTGAGCATTCGGAAGGTCGTTTTACCTGTTTATCCCCCATTGCGGTCTATCGCCAGAATTCCAACTCTGCCTATTCATCGTCTACATACTTCAGTAGCGAGTATCTGCTGCCTGAAGATCGGGATTATCTCGCCAATATCGAACAGGATTTAGTACATAAATTTAATCTCATAAAAGGTACTTCCAAACATCATTTGGATATAGACGTAAAATATGATTTGAATTATATTCGTAAAAAAAATAATCGTATCACCAAAGTGATAACCTTAGAGAATGGTAATGATTTAAAAGAACGGGTGCGCGGCGTTTTGGCTCCGCTGCAAATCAAAGCTGATCCGGATGTTTTGCAGTTGATCTACGATTCCGGGCTCGGTCAGTTAAATAATTTGGGATTTGGTATGCTGGAAACGGTTCACAGATAATTAATTTGGCCTCTTTTGTTTTCCTCCATAAAAATAAAATTGGTTTGGGTTTATTGCTTGTTATTTGTTCTTTAAGGCTGTTTGATGACCCCCCTGAATCAGACAGCCTTTCTTTTTTGTACATTCTACATCGATCATCTTACCATCGCTGGTTGCATACATATGCCTCTTATCGTAAATTAGATAAATTTATGATACTTATCTTCAATGTTAAAATATGAGGCCGTGATGCGTTTTC
>JALSTK010000155.1 GCA_026983775.1 Calditrichia bacterium | reverse complement strand
AAGCGCAGAAGCCAGCAACTGAGCCAGAGCCGTTGCCAGAGCCGCTCCTTTAATTCCCAGAGCGGGCAGACCCAGCCAGCCCAAAATCAATAGCGGATCCAAAACGGCGTTCAAAGCCAGGGCAATGGCTAAAATGTACATGGGAGTTCTCGTGTTGCCCATACCCCGGAAAACACTCTCCAAACTCGTAAACCAAAACACAAAGGGTAAACCGAAAAGCACAATCGTCATATAATCATGAGCCGGCTGCGAAACCTCGGAAGAAAAACCCATCAACGTATACAATGCATTTTGAAAAAGAAGAGTCGCTACAAGCAAAAACAAAGAGACTGCAGTCGATATCATTATTCCCTGTCCCGCGGTTAAACGGGCCCGATCATATTTTCCGGCACCGATATTTTGAGCTACCAGAGCCGATATACCATTAACACTCAGCGCCGTTAATGAAAAAATAGCCCAGAGAATAAAGGAACAACCACCGATTGCCGCCAGGGCAGCCGCACCTAATTTCCCTACCCAGTAAGCATCGATCAGCTGAAACAGGGTTTGCAAAACCGATGAAACCATTCCCGGAAAGGAAAGTTGAAGTATGGTGTAATGGAGATTTTGATGAATGATCTGGCGCGGTCTACTATCCATTATTTTTGTCTTTTTATTTGCAATTAGCAGATAAGTAACGCAAATTTTGTTTTGATGTACGAATTACAAGGACGAGATGCAAATTTATTGCTTCCTTTTCCTTCGTAAAGCAAAAACAGAGGGGGCCCGGTTCAGATGGAATCTATCGTAAAAAATCCCAGTAAAATTCGTTCTGCGGAAATCATTGTCGGGATTCCTTCTTATAATGAAGCCGACAATATTGCTTTCCCCACCGATGTGGCCAGCCGCGGGTTGGAAGAATTTTTTCCGGACAAGAAAGCCGTCATTATTAATGTGGACAACCATTCTCCCGATGGTACGGGTGAAGTTTTTATGCACACCCCGACCAAAACACCCAAAATTTATATTTCCACCCCGCCCCATGTGAAAGGCAAGGGTAATAATTTTCGCAACCTATTCCGTGCTGCCGTGGAGTTAAATGCCAAAGCCGTTATTGTAGTCGACGCCGATCTGAAGAGTATCACTCCCCAGTGGATTCGCTATTTGGGTGAACCGCTTATGGGCCGTTTCGACTATGTAACCCCTATCTATGTGCGCCATAAATATGACGGCACCATCACCAATCATATTGCCTATCCTTTGCTACGAACCCTGTTCGGCCTACGGGTTCGCCAGCCCATAGGCGGGGATTTCGGTTTCTCCGGCAAATTGGCCAGGGCCTTTCTTTCCGAAAAACTCTGGAACGATAAGATTGCTCATTTTGGCATTGACATCTGGATGACCACCATAGCGATTGCCCGCCATTTTAATATCTGTCAGGCCTTCCTGGGTGCTCCCAAGGTTCATAAAGCCAAAGACCCTGCCGCCGATCTAAGTAAAATGTTTATTCAGGTGGTTTCTACTCTGTTCGATCTGATGATTGAATTCGAATATCTGTGGAAATATATCTGCGAAACCCGTCCCAGTAGTATATACGGCTTCGGACTCGGCGTAGACGAAAAACCGCCGGCCATTGATGTCAATACGGAGAAATTGTTTAACAGTTTCAGGGAAGGATATCGCAAATACGAAAAATTGTATAACAAGGTCCTTCCCATTACGGAAACCAGGGAGATGGAAAAGTATCTGAAAATCGAGAACAAGGATAATTTTTACTATCAGAGTAACTTGTGGGCCAGAATTTTGTTTAACTTTGCTATCGCCTATCATACGAATAATATGGATCGTGAACAGCTCCTGGAAGCGCTCATTCCCTTTTATCACTCCCGGGTGCTCTCTTATGTGAATAAAACCAGAAATATGGAAACACGTGAAGCCGAAGAATATTTGGAGAATATCAACCGTATCTTCGAAGCTGAAAAATATTATCTGATCCAGCGCTGGGATGAATTTAACCAGGATCGTATCTTATTTAAGTAGATTCCCGCCGACTATTTTTGTAAGCTGTTTAAATCCTGTTTTTAAAAAAAATCCTTTGATTTAATTCATTTATTTCTTAAACTTGCCATTCTTTAACTGACCATTGGTCAGAAAATAATTTATCGTCACCATATTGGAGGACAGATGGGGGTTGCGGAAAGAAGAGAACGGGAAAGACTGCAACGACGAAATGACATTATTGACGCAGCGGAACGGGTGGTTTTTAAGGAAGGTTTTGACCGCGTTACTATGGCAGCCATAGCCGAAAAGGCCGAACTCGGCAAGGCGACTCTGTATCTCTATTTTAAAAACAAAGAAGATTTACTGTTTGCCATCTTTTTACGCGGTCAGGAAATCCTGTTTAAAATGGTGGATGATTCTTTAAAAAAAGCGAAATCCACCCGGAACAAAATTGAAATCTTACTTAAAGTCATTTTTCGTTTTCAGAGCAAACATCCGGATTATTTTAATCTGTTTTTTTACTTTATGACCAATCGTATTGAATTCAGTAAGGACACGGAAGATCATCGCCGCAATGAGGAAATGGACCAGGCCTTCTTAAACAAATGGATTCTTCTTGTGGACGAAGGTAAGCAGGAAGGAATTATTCGCAAGGATTTGAATCCTCTGCCAACGGTCTTGTTGATCTGGATGCAATTAATCGGAATGATTAAGATTTATTCCGTTATCGAACCTGAAGTGAATCAACTGTTCCGCATCAAACGTTCTGTTTTAATGAATGAATATACCAAACTCATTTTTCAGGGAATTTTAGACACATAATCGTGTTTAAATTTTATCTTTGGTATGGGTTTATTAATGAATTCCACATTTTTGCGGCCGAAACGAAGCCGTGGGCGGCTGATAAGTTTATTAAACAAATTAATACATTGCCCTGCGTTATATTCTCAAACTCCGAAGGATTCCCTTTGGAGCAAGAGACTTTTGACACTACGAAAACACATTTAAGGAGTATTAAATGAAGAAGAAGGAGCAAATTTTTATTCTTCTCTTGTTGCTGTTTACCACCCCCCTTTTATGGGCACAGGAGCAGCAACTGACCCTGGACCAGGCGCTTGACATGGCTCTTAAGAACAACCGCGAAGTTGAAGTTTCACGGTTGGAGGTGGACAAAGCCAAAGCGGCCGTAAAGGAAGCCTTTGGTTATGCTCTGCCAACCGTGGCCCTTTCGGCGAATCTCTCCCATTTTTTACAAAAACCGAAAATGGCTTTCCCCGACTTCAGAGCCATGTTGAATAATGCTACCTATGGTATTCTATTCGACGAGGGTGTGTTACCTTACGATGCATCCAAATTTATGCCCCTCGGTTTTAAATTACAGACCTTTGCCCGCGAAAACAGCTATCAGGCGCAACTTCAAGTTACTCAGATTCTATTTAATTCCGCGGTCCTGCGCGGCATCGGTGCTTCTCAAATTTATTTGCACCTTTCCGAAGAAAAACTAAAGAGTACGGTTTCCAAAACCGCATTAAATGTTAAAAAAGCCTTTTATGGTGTTCTGCTGGCCCGGGATCTGCTGAATATTGCTAAAAGTCGCTTTGCAAATGCCCAGGAGCATCTGCAGAATATTAAATCCATGCACGAACAGGGACTTATTTCCAATTTCAACTTGATGCAGGCTGAAGTACGTGTAAAAAATCTTCAACCGATCATCCTCCAATTGGAAAATGTCTTACTCAGCGCCCAAG
This sequence comes from Calditrichia bacterium, assembly GCA_026983775.1. Taxonomy (GTDB): domain Bacteria; phylum Calditrichota; class Calditrichia; order Calditrichales; family Calditrichaceae; genus JALSTK01. Next base: position 30,991 of record JALSTK010000155.1, on the reverse strand, counting down.
ACGGATTGAAAATACTTTTACATATTGATCAGAACACAGCCATCACGGTGATAGGGAAAATGCAATATGAGGATGCGCCTCTTCCTTCGCAGAAAGAGCTGATTCGGGAAGCACTTAAATCGAACTTAACGATTCGTACCTTGCAAATTAAACGACAATTGGATGATGAACTGACGGCCATTGATCGCGGGGGATATTGGCCGACCCTGGCCGCTTTTGGAAATTATTCCTATGCCGGCTCCGGTGAAGGTTGGAATTTTCAAAATTATCAATCTTCCATGATAGGCGTGACCTTTTCCATCAATTTATTCCAGGGCGGACGTACTGCCCACAAAGTACAACAAGATCAAATTACCGCCAAACAGACCGACGAGCAAATCAGCACCCTCTCCGATGCCACCGTTACAAGCATTAAAAGTAAAGTGAACGATTTGAAACGAGTCAAAAAACTAATCGAATTAATGCAGGATAATATCGATCTGGCCAAGAAAGCATATCAGATTGCTGAAGATCGCTACCAACAGGGGTTAAGCAGCGAGCTGGAGCTTAAAGACGCGGACATTGCTCTGAGTCAGGCCAAAACCAATTTTACCAATTCTATTCATGATTATCTGATCGCTAAAGCGGAATTGTTCGATTTGGTTGGGAAACTTGATTCTACCTCCACTGAATTCATAAAAAATCTGTTACACAAATAGCTAAAAATAGAGGAAAATATGATGAAACTTAGAAATATTAAGACGTACCTCCTTGTTCTGGGCTTTGTCCTTTCCACAGGATTCTTAAACGGTTGTGGTTCGCAGAAACAGAACGGATCGAAGAGTATGGAAGAAATCCAGAAAGAAAACGGTTTGCCGGTCGTTGTAGAACAGATCAAGCCCCGGGTTTTCGAAAAGTATATCACTTTTTTTGGAAAATTTAAGGGATTTAAAGAGACGACTGTCGGGGCTATGATCGGTGGCAGGATAGATCATATTACGGTGCAACCCGGGGCGAAAGTAAAAAAGGATCAAATAATTATCCGTTTCCCTGAAGATGCTCCCGCTTCCCAATATCAACAGGCTAAGGCTGCCTACGAAAATTCCAGAAAATCTTATCAGAGAATGAAAGCCTTATACGAAAAAGGGGAAATCGCACAGGCTCAGTTCGACGGCATTCAGACCAGGTTTAAAGTGGATAAGCGTAATTATGAAATCATGAAAGATATGCTGCAATTGGATGCGCCTTACTCCGGAGTGGTTACGGAAATCATGGTCCATGAAGGAGATAATGTTAAAGCCAAGACTCCGCTCTTTACGATTGCTCAGCTGAATAAAATGAAAATCCGCATCTGGCTTTCGGATAGTGAACGTAAGTTGATTCAGAAAGGAATGAAGGTTCTGGCCACCACCAACGGCCGTACCTATCCCGGATACGTAAGTGATCTATCTCTCAGTGTGGATCCTATGAAGCAGGCCTTTTCTGCCGATCTCATTTTTGATAACCCCAACGGCCGAATTCTTCCCGGTCTTACCGCGGACGTAAAAGTTGTTCTATATAAAAATGAAAAAGCCATTGTGGTTCCCCGCAATCTGGTTCGTAGCGAGAACTCTGAAAAATATGTCTTCCTGGCCGTAAACGGTAAGGCCAAAAGACAAAATATTTCTATTAAAAATGAATCCGGCATCTTTTACGAAATTGATCGGGGCCTGACCACAGGTGATTCTTTAATTATCAAAGGGAATGCCCGTCTCACGGACGGTATAAAAATTAACGTGGTAAAGTAGAGGAGGCGTAATGTTTTTAGCTAAACTATCTATAGACCGCCCTGTACTTACCACCATGTTACTGCTGGTATTTATAATTTTCGGCGGACTTGCTTTCAATAAATTAAATCTGAATCATATGCCCGAGGTGGAAATCCCCTATGTAACGGTTACCACGATCTACCCCGGTGCCGGTCCGAAAGAAACCGAAACTCTGATTACCAAGAAAATTGAAGATGCCGTGGCCACGATTAGTCAGATTAAAAGGATCGAATCCTATAATCTGGAAGGGGTAGCCATTACTCTTCTGGAATTCGACTTGTCTAAAAATGTGAATGTGGCCAATCAGGAGGTAAAGGATAAAGTCGACCAGATTATAAATACCCTGCCCGCAGATGCCAAGAAACCTATTATTCAGAAAATCGATATTAAAGCTGCACCGATCATCGATTTGATTTTAAGTGGTAACCTGGATCCCAGAACACTTTACCAACTGGCGGACACCAAGTTAAAGGATCGTTTTTCGCAGATTAACGGAGTGGCCGATGTAAAAATAACCGGGGGTCAAAAACGGGAAATCCGCGTTGCCCTGCAAAACCGGGTGGTTTATAAAAATTATATTTCTCTTCCTCGGTTAATCCGTATCCTTGCTTCCCAGAACATCGACTTGCCCGGCGGAACCTTTACGATCCGCAATCAGGAATATTCCACGCGTGTCAAGGGTAAATTTCAAAGTATCCGTGAACTGCGCAATTTGCAGATTCCAACTGCATTCGGCAATAAAAAATTAGGTCAAATTGCCGACGTTCAGGATGGCGGGAAAGATATCATTGAACGAACTATCTTTTTTGATGCCGTTTCACAGAGAACCGATTCCAACGCCGTGCATCTGTCCATCATTAAAAGTTCCGACGGGAATGAAGTAACTGTTTCCGACGCCGTAAAAAAGGCGCTTCCGGAAATTCAAAAAGAGCTCCCGGAAGGATTATCCCTGAAAGTCGCCAGTGATAAAGCGAACTTCACACGCAGCTCTGTAAACGACACCATGAGTAATATTATTCTCGGTATCCTCTTTACATCGCTCATTCTATTCCTCTTTTTATTTAATATCCGATCTACGATTATTGTGGCGCTATCCATGCCGGCTTCGATTATATCTACCTTCCTTTTGTTCCGGCTTTTTAATATGAGCCTTAACATTATGTCCCTTATGGGCATCTCGGTCTCCGTGGGGGTACTGGTCTCCAACTCCGTTGTGGTGATTGAAAATATTTTTCGCCATAAAAGCATGGGGAATGATCGCCGGAAGGCCGCACTCAAGGGTACAACGGAGGTAGCTGTGGCGGTTATAGCCGCTACTCTGACGAATGTCGTAGTCTTTTTGCCTATCGCCAATATGTCATCCATGGTGGGCCGCTTTATGAAAGAGCTGGCTTTGGCCGCCTCTTTTTCCACCTTATTTTCTCTGCTCTTTTCCTTTACGCTTACCCCCATGCTGGCTTCCTTGATGCTGCGCGAAGGCAACAAGACAGGTAGATTATCCGAAAAAATGGATACGTTTTATCGATCGTGGGATATTTTTTACAAAAAACTACTACGCAAGTCTCTGCAAAATAAAAGGGTCAGCTTTATTATTCTTGTCGTTTCTTTCCTGCTGTTTATTTTATCTGTAGTATTTTATGGACCGAAAATCGGCTTTGATATGATGCCAAACTCAGACAACGGTCAACTTCAGATTACCGTCGAACTTCCTCAGGAATATAATCTCCATGAGACCGGTAAGGTATTGAAGACTATGGAAGAAAAAATTCACAACTATCCGGGAGTGATAAATATCATTACCGAATTGGGCCGCATCAATGATTCGAATGTGGGCACTAATTTGGCACGAATGGATGTCAATCTTGTTCCTGTAGATCAACGCCAACATAAGCTCGATTACTATGTTACTTCTTTTGTGAAAGATTTTTCCGATATTCCCAATGCCCGCCTGATTACGGTAAACTACAAATCTTTTTCTTCCAAACAGGGTTCGCCTTTACAATTCTTTCTTATGGGCCAGGATATGGAAACTCTGAACCATCTTAAAACCCAAATCTTACAAAAAATCCATGATGTACCCGGTCTGATCAACCTTGATCAAAGCTCCAGAGAGGGCAAACCGGAAATCACCGTTACCCCCAAACGCACCATGCTGGCCGAATCCGGAATTAGCGTTCAGGAGATTGCTTTAACCGTACGCGCGGCTCTGGTAGGAATCACGGCTTCAAAATATCTGGAAAACGGCGAAGAATATGATATTACCGTAACCATGGACGATGCCTCCGTGGATTCTCCGGAAAAAATCGGCCGCATTTCCATTCCCTCTCCGAGAGGGGTGGTCTACCGCTTATCCCAGTTGGCGGATATTCGCTTCACCAAGAGCTACTCCAAAATTCTGCATCGGGATAAATACAAGGCTATCCTGTTTACCGGGGCGCCGGAGCCGGGAGTGCCCATGGGTAATGTAACCAAAGAAATTAACAGACGTTTGGAAGAAATTAACTTTCCGGCCGGTTACAAAATAAAGTGGTCCGGTATGGCGGAGATGATGAACGAAATGATCAGTGATATGTCCTTCGCTTTTATTCTGGCCCTTCTTTTAACTTATATGCTGTTAGCTGCTATCCTGGAAAGTTTTGTGCAACCCCTCTTTATTCTACTCACCGTGCCCCTGGCCATAATCGGCGTGTTAGCCTCACTCTACTATACCCATATATCCTTTGCCATTACCTCGCTGATGGCTATCATTATGTTAATCGGCATTGTGGTAAATAATGCTATTTTAATGCTCGATTATACCAATCAGCTGGTTCGCGAACAGAAGATGGATGTAAAAAGTGCTTTAATCGAAGCCTGTCCGACTAAATTAAAACCGATCATTATGTCCACAATAGCTATTATCCTGGGTATGTTACCGTTGGCGATCGGTATAGGCTCCTCCGGTGTGGAGATGAGGCAGCCCCTGGGCGTAGTCAGTATCGGCGGTTTGCTGACTTCGACTCTTTTAACCCTGTTCGTGATTCCCGCTTTTTATTATTTGTTCGAAGGAAGAAAGGAGAATGGTATTCAATAAATTCAATTTTTTTATAAAAAAATAGGCTCTCTTTTAAAAGGGGCTGCAGGCTTTTGTTATAACCGGCAGCCCCGCCGGGTATATCAATTAAGCCCGGCTTACAATCCTAATCCTTTGGCCACCCCTTCTCCATAGGATTTATCCGCACGCAGGAAATGACCGACCATCCGTTGCTGAATATCTTTGGGTACTTTCTTTAAACTCTCGACAATATTATTAATCAGACGCGTCTGTTCTTCAGCAGAAAGGAGCCGAAACAATGCTCCGGGTTGCACATAGTCATCATCTACACCGCGCTTTTGATCGTAGCGATCGGCATCACCCCATATCTTTAGAGGTGGCTCTTTATATGCAGCATCCTCTACCGGTCCGCCAAAACTATTGGGCTCGTAATTCACGGCAGCACCGCCGTTATCTCCTGTTACCATGTATCCGTCGCGCTGGTAATTGTTCACTTTAGCCGCCCTGGGCTTGTTTACCGGGATTTGTTCGTGATTGACTCCCAGCCGGTAACGATGTGCATCTGCATAGGCAAAAATCCGGGCTTGTAGCATTTTATCCGGTGAAAAAGAAATCCCCGGTACGACATTGGCCGGTGAAAAAGCCGATTGTTCCACCTCGGCAAAATAGTTCTGCGGATTACGATTTAGCTCCAGTATCCCTACCTCAATCAGGGGGTAGTCTTGATGAGACCAGACCTTGGTCAGGTCAAAGGGATTCCAGCGGTAGTTTTCCGCCTCTGTTTCGGGCATGATCTGCACATAAAGCGTCCACTGCGGATATTCCCTGTTCTCAATAGCCTCGAATAACATCCGCGTATGATAATCCGCATCCTTACCGGCAAGACGATCCGCTTCTTCCGGCTCCATATTTTGAATCCCCTGGCGGGTCTTAAAATGAAATTTCACCCAGAAACGCTCGTTGTTGCTGTTGATAAAGCTAAAGGTGTGGCTACCGTAGCCATTCATGTAGGGAATTCCCTGAGGAATGCCACGATCCGAAAACAAAATAGTTACCTGATGCAAAGATTCGGGTACTAACGACCAAAAATCCCACCACATTGTCTCCGAACGCAGATTGCTTTGCGCCACCCGTTTCTGGGTATGAATAAAATCCGGAAATTTCATAGCATCCCTTATGAAGAACACCGGTGTATTATTGCCAACCAGATCCCAGTTTCCTTCTTCCGTATAAAATTTAAGAGCAAAACCACGAACATCCCGTACCGTATCGGCCGAGCCTTTTTCACCGGCAACCGTGGAAAACCGTCCGAAGACTTCGGTTTTTTTACCGATTTCCGAAAAAAGCCTGGCTTTGGTATAGGATGTGATATCCTTGGTAACTGTGAAGGTTCCATAGGCTCCGGCTGCTTTGGCATGTACCACCCGCTCCGGGATACGCTCTCTGTGAAAATGAGCCAGCTTGTTAAGCAATTGATGATCCTGTAACAGAGTTGGCCCCCGCTCTCCGGCGGTAAGTGAATTCTGATTATCACTGATCGGAATACCCGCCGAACCGGTTAAGGTTTTCTTTTTACTCATTTCTTTCTCCTTGACTTAATTAAAATTTGAGTTGTGCAAAAAACACCGACTGACTTTCTGCACAAAACGGTGAATTAGTTGATCCTTACATAAACGCCTTCATTCTTGCAGGGAAGAACGCAGCATCCACACTTCTTTTTCCTGTCTGGAAATATAATCACTAAGGATCGTAATGGTGCCGTGATCATTATATGCCTCAGCCACACTAATGAGCTTACGTTCCAGATCAATTAAAGCCTTCAGATTACCGATTACAAAGTTTATGGCCTGCTGCGGATCCCGTACATCCCTGGCTACGGGTAAGCTGCTTTGTTGAACATAATCCTGCAGAGTATGCAAAGGCTGATTCTCCAATATTAAAATCCGCTCGGCAATTTCATCCACATTTTCAGCCGCCACATTATACAATTCCTCCAACTTGACATGCAGAACCAGAAAATGAGCCCCTTTTATATTCCAGTGCATGCCTCTTAAATTTTGGTAATAGATTTGAAAATCGCTCAGTAATTGATTTAATTTGTCCGCCATTTCATCGGTGTACTTTTTGGGCAAACCAAAGACATTGAATTGTTCCATTTTGATTTCTCCTTTTTTGTTTATATTATTTTTTGCATTTACAACATACATAGCGTAATTTCATAATTCAAATTGATAATAAATATATTACCATTAATATTTTTTATGACTCTATCGCAATTAAAATACATCGTTGCTCTGGATACGGAACGGAATTTTCTAAAAGCGGCCCGGAAATGTTTCATTACCCAGCCGGCCTTAACCATCCAGGTACAGCATTTGGAAGACGAATTGGGAGTAAAAATCTTCGACCGCTCCAAAAAACCGCTCATACCCACCGAGATCGGTGAGCAGATCATAGAGCAGGCCAAATATGTCTTACAGGAAAGTGAAAAAATTCCGGAACTGGTACGCAGTTTTCAAAAAGATATTAGCGGCGAGCTGCGCCTCGGTATTATTCCTACCATTGCTCCTTATCTGGTTCCTCTTTTTATTAACACTTTCTTAAAAAAACACCCTAAAGTCCATGTCAGCATTACTGAAAAATTAACGGAACAAATTATCGAACAACTAAAAAGCAATGATCTGGATGCCGGAATATTTGTGACCCCCTGGCCCGATAAATCCATCCACATTATGCCGTTATTTTATGAAGAATTTTATACGTATATCTCACCGGAGCACCCTCTTTTTTCCAAAGAAGCGCTAGATTTTGCCGATCTTACCGTGGAGAATGTCTGGCTTTTGGATGAGGGTAATTGTTTCCGAAATCAGGTCATCAACATCTGTCACGCCGATACATCACAGGATTCTTCATCTTTATCCTATCAAAGCGGGTCTATTGAATCGCTGAAAAAAATCGTGGAATCCCGTGCCGGTTTAACGCTTATTCCGGAACTGGCCATTCGCAATCTTCCCAAAAGGAATCAAACTTATTTGCGACCTTTTCGCTTCTCCACACCTGTACGTCAAGTGAGTTTGGTAACCAGTCGCAGCTTCGTTAAAAAACGTTTAATAGACCGTTTGAAAGAGGAGATCCTGGACCATATTCCCGATAAGATGCGCAACCTGGATAACCGGGAACTGGTTTCTGTCGAGATTCACAATTAAGGCTTTCTTTTTTTATACGCATTCTTTAAATTAGGGATGTTATGAATGTTTTACATGACAGGAATGAAGTTAATTCCTAAATTGCAACAGCTGAATTTTACAACTTCTATTCCGTGATAAGCGAGACATCGATCTAACAAAATGTAAAATGTTTTCATGTATCCGGCTCAAATTGCGGCCTATCCGTAGGAATGTTTGCTACAAAACCTAATATAAATTCTTCATTAAAACAAAGGGACTATCTATGAAACGCTTTCTTATCTTTTCAGCCCTGTTGGGGGCATTGATTCTGGGATCTTGTGCCGGACAGTTTAAGGCCAAACAACCGGCTGTCACTACACGGACTCCGGAGCCGACTTTAAACCTGAATACAACCCTTCCGGTCGATTCCCAAATTATTAGGGGCAAACTGGACAATGGAATCACTTATTATATTCGCAAAAACAAAAAACCCGAAGACCGTCTCGAATTACGACTGGTGGTTAATGCCGGTTCGATTCTTGAGGATGATGATCAGCAGGGTTTAGCGCATCTTTGCGAACACATGGCTTTTAACGGCAGTAAACATTTTCATAAACAGGCTTTGGTCAGTTTTCTCGAATCGATCGGCATGCGCTTTGGAGCCGACCTCAATGCCTATACCGGTTTTGATGAGACGGTTTACATGCTTCAGGTACCTACAGACAGTGCCGCTATAATCGATAAAGCTTTTACCGTATTGGAAGATTGGGCGCATTATGTCAGCTATGATGACACAGAAATCGATAAAGAGAAGGGCGTGGTAATCGAAGAGTGGCGCCTGGGCCGTGGTGCCCGTCAGCGTATGATGGACAAACAGCTTCCGATTTTATTGAAAGGCTCCCGCTATGCGCTTCGTCTTCCCATCGGCCAAAAAGCCGTTTTGGATACCTTTAAACATCAAACCTTAAAAAAATTCTACCATACCTGGTATCGTCCGGATTTAATGGCTGTTGTGGCTGTGGGGGATCTGGACCCGCAAATTATCAAACAGGAGATTATAAAGCACTTCGCTTATATGAAAAACAATCCCAACGAAAAGAAGCGCACTCTTTACCCGGTACCGTCCCACAAACAGACTCTGTTCGCCATAGCTTCCGATCCTGAAGCCACCCAGTCTTCGGTTTCCATGTACTACCTGCTTCCCGTGGAACATGAAAAATATGTTAAAGATTACCGCCAGAGTATTGTGGAAAGTCTATTCAACATGATGCTCAATCAACGATTTTCCGAACTGCTTCATCAAAAAAACCCTCCTTTTCTGTATGCATATTCCAGTAAAGGCAACTTAGTACGTACCAAAGACTTTTACATCTTGGGTGCTGCTTCCAGAGACAATGGTATACCCAGAGCCTTTAAAACTCTTTTGACCGAGGCCAAGAGAGTCCAGCAATTTGGCTTTACAAAAACCGAGCTGGAGCGGGTTAAAAAATCATCCTTGCGCCGCATGGAAAAATATTATCTGGAGCGGAATAAGACCGAATCGCGCTCATTGGCTTCGGAATATATTCGAAACTTTCTCCAGCAAGAACCGATCCCGGGTATTAAGTTCGAATATGAATTATATAAGAAATATATTCCGACCATTCGTTTGGAAGAGGTAGACGCACTGATTTCTCAATGGATGAATGATCAGAACCGGGTCATCCTGGTCAATGCTCCTCAAAAAGAGGGCGTTGCAATTCCGACCAAAGAGGAATTGCAACAAATTATTGAAAGTATAAAGAATACGTCTGTTTCAGCTTACAAAGATAAAACCAGCAATGAACCTCTTCTCGCTAAAGTTCCCTCCCCGGGGAAAATAATCTCCGAAAAAACGATTGCGGATTTAGGTCTGACCGAGTGGACGTTAAATAACGGTATCAAGGTTATATTAAAACCCACTACCTTTAAGAATGACCAGATCATATTCACGGCTTTTAGCCCCGGCGGCTATTCTCTGGTGGATAACGAGCACCTGATCGCTGCTAAAACGGCCGGCTCCATCATATCGGGCTGTGGATTGGGCAATTTTAACCAAATTCAACTCCAAAAAATGCTGGCCGGAAAAATGGTGCAAGTCGTACCATCCATCAATGAACTGACCGAAACCGTTTCCGGGCAAGCCTCTCCCAAAGACCTTGAAACTCTTTTTCAGCTCATTTATTTAACCTTTACGGCCCCACGTACGGACAGTTCTGCCTTTGAATCGTACAAATCGCGGATGATCGCCTATTACCAAAACAAGGGACAGGACCCGTCTGCCGTTTACCAGGACTCGCTCACTGCGATTATCACTCAGCATAACCCCCGTTTCGCTCCCTTTACAACCAAGACTATTAAACATGTTGACTTAATGGAGTCTTACAAAATTTATCGTGAGCGCTTTGGTGATGCCGGTGATTTTACCTTCATCTTCGTGGGGAACTTCAACAAAGAACAGCTAAAACCGTTAGTCGAAACCTATCTATGCAGTCTTCCTGCTTTAAACCGTAAAGAACACTGGGCCGACAACACATATTCTTATCCCAAAGGGGTCATCGATCGAGCTATCAAAAAGGGTCTGGAACCCAAGAGTTACACGACCATTATATTTACCGGAAAACAGAAATGGAATGAACATAATCGTTCCGTCCTGGATGCTCTGGCCGATGCTTTACAAATAAAATTACGGGAACGCTTAAGAGAGGATAAAAGCGGTACATACAGTATCGGGGTCTATGCCCGCTTGAGACACTATCCCCGGGAACGATATAGCTTTGGTATATCGTTCGGTTCTGCCCCGGAAAGAGTCGAAGAGCTAACGAAAGAGGTCTTCATTCAAATCGATAGTCTTAAAAAATTCGGTTTTGCCCCCTCCTATCTGGAAAAGGTGAAAGAGATGGGTTTAAGAGAATATGAAACGAATCTTAAACAAAATAACTACTGGGTGAACAAGCTGAGATATGAATTTTTTAATCAGCAAAATCCGGAAGATATTTTACAGGTAGACGATCGTTACAGAGAACTCACTCTCGATGAGCTTCAGCAGGCGGCAAAATTTTATTTAAAAGATAACAATTATGTGCGTATAGTGCTTCTTCCTGAAAAAACAACAGGCAAATGAAGTTTAATCAAACCTTAATCGAAGGACGGCTGGTGCGCCGATATAAGCGTTTCCTGGCCGATATCCGGTTGAACAATGGGCAGATGATTACTGCCCATTGTCCCAACTCCGGAAGCATGAAAACCTGTGACCAGCCGGGCTGGAGAGTACTGCTTAGTGACAGCCGAAATCCGAAACGTAAACTACGCTATTCATGGGAAATGGTGCATAATGAGCGCTGCTGGATCGGTATCAATACCCATCTTGCTAATAAAATCGTAGCCGAAGCCATCTCCCAAAACAGGATTCCGGAGTTAGCGGGATATTCAAAAGTGCAATCCGAAGTCCCTTATGGTAAAAACAGCCGCATCGATCTTTTGTTAAGCAAGGACCATCAACAATGCTACGTGGAAATCAAAAATGTAACTTTGGTTGAGGACGACGGTTTTTACAAATTCCCCGATGCCGTCACCACCAGGGGCCTTAAGCATTTGAATGAATTATTGTCTATGGTTCGGCAAAATCACAGGGCCGTGATGTTCTACCTGATTCAGCGCAGCGACGGCACCCTCTTTAAACCGGCGGCTCATATTGATCCTGAATATGCGCAAATGTTGGGACAGGCTCATGAACGGGGAGTGGAAATTTTGCCGTACCTGGCCCGGGTGACTCCGCAGGAAATTACCCTTTCCCACCGGATCGATTTCAGTCTGGAATGATGCACCATGCCGAACCGTGTAGAGTTCACCGAACCGTTCCAATTAATTCGCCGCAACCTTCACTTCATTTTGGTCGAACCGGAATCACCGGGCAATGTGGGATCGGTTGCCAGAGCCTTGAAGACCACAGGATTCGAAAAACTCATTCTGGTCAATCCCTGCCCTCTGGATACGGAACAGGCCAAAAAAATGGCCCACCGCTCCTATGATATCATTGAACAGGCCGCCATTGTTCCCACTTTTAATGAGGCGCTTCATTCCATGCGTCTCGTCGTGGCGACTACGATGAGGAAACGCCATTTTAAATTCCCCTTTTTCTCCCCCCGGGAAATCGCCCGGAAGCTGATTTCCACAGCCCTAAAACATCCCGTTGCCATTGTATTCGGCCGCGAACATGCCGGTTTATCCAACCGGGAGTTGCTCCAATGTCACTTGCATTCCACCATCACCACTGCGACCCAAAATCCCGCTTTAAATCTTGCTCAGGCCGTGATGATTTATGCCCATGTTTTTTTTATGGAAATGAATCAGGCTCCTGCAGAATATGAGTATAACCCGGCCTCTCAATACGAACTCGAAAAATTCTATGAACACCTGCTCGCTTCTCTGAAAATGGTTCATTTTGTTCCGAGAGATAGTCTTGATGATTTCATTTCCCGCTTTCGGCGTCTAATCGGACGCTCCATGGCAGAACAACGGGATATTCGCCTACTCCATAAACTTTTACAAATCTTTGAAACACGCATTCACGACCTGGAGGCCAGACCGGACGAACCAGAACAAAGAAATATTTATTAAACCCTTTTGAGAATCTCCGGAAATTTCGTTTTTCTTTTTATGCTCCGCGACAAACCGATTTTATCTGTCCCCTTAGGATATGTTTCTTTAAGTACAATACTGAAACCTAAAAACAAGGGCACAAAATTAATCGACTATCGTTGAATAATAAAATATAGCGGTAATCTATGGCTATCATTGCAAAAGTTAGCCGGGAATTGTAACTTATTTTTTATGAACAAACAGACGAAAATCATCGGTATATCGATTTTACTGTCCATTCTTTTTCATGGCTTTTTATTATGGATGATTGGCCATGAACAATGGCTTGAATTTAAACGTCCGCTCAAAATCGAATCTCCACCCGAAGAACTGGCTTTCACTTTCCCTGAGAATAAACCGCGGCCCGTTCCCAATAAACCCAGGGAAGTCGTGCAAAATAAAAATTTTAACAATCGCGTTCCCGCTCAGTCCTCATTGCTTTCAGATAAAAATTCTCAGGCCCGCAATCCGCTTCCGACCAAAAATAAGGGCAACATGCCTTACAGTTCGGGAAATTCACCTCTTGCCAATCTATCTCCTGCCAATACCCGAATACAAAACTTTCGGCAAAAGAAGTTCAGCAAAAAGGCTCTGGTCGGTATCTCCTCGCAGGCTTCGCGAAGCCCTTCCCTTTTCGACCGACAGAAGTCTTCCCCTTCCGCCGTTCGGTCCGAAGGCAGCAACAACAGGATGGATCAAAAAAAATTTTCCGTGGAAGAAGTCGGAGCTCTTACTTTAAGTACGTACCAATGGGAATGGGCTCCTTACATCAATTCCATGAAAAATAAATTATCGCGGGTGTGGTTCGCCCCTCCTGCTTATTACCAATTAGGGATTATTCACGGTTATACGATCATTCAATATACGATTGATCGTAAAGGAAAATTGGTTTCGTACAGAGTTTTAAAACATGTCGGTCATGAGTCGCTTGAAAAATCCAGTACACAAGCCATTGAATCCCTTTTTCCATTTATTCCCTTGCCGGATGATTTTCCTGAAAAAACATTAACCATAACAGCTAAACTTATGTATCCAGACCCAAGAAACGGGAGATGACCTATGTTTGAACTTTTTGAACGCGGCGGACTGATGATGTATCCGCTATTACTGGCCTCATTAATCGGCCTGGCCTATATCATAGAGCGCGGTTTTGCGCTTCGTAAACGAAAAATACTCAATCCGGAGATCATTGCCATTGTTAAAAATTTTTCTTCGATGAATGATCTGGAGCTGGCCCGCTCCATTTGTCTTAAACAGCCGGGACCCTTGTCCAATGTCATTCAATTGGCTCTGGATAATCATGATCTTCCCCATAATGAATTACGCGAATTATTAGAGGACCAGGGGCGGCAGGAGGTTCGGGAACTAAACAGGGGATTGATTGTACTGGAAACAACGGCAGCCATTTCTCCTTTAATGGGACTATTAGGAACCGTCTTGGGAATGGTTAAGGTCTTCGATGTCATCAAAGACCAGGGCATCGGCCAGACGGCCGCCCTGTCCGGTGGGATATCCGAAGCGCTTCTTACCACGGTGACCGGTTTATTTATCGCCATTCCGATTTTAATTGCCTTTTATTATTTTAGTAAAAAATCGGAAAATTTTATTCTGGATATCGAAAATTATTCCAATAATCTTATTTTAAAAATCAAACGCATCCATTTATCAACGACGAAACAATCATGAAATTACTCGAAAAATCCCGTCCCAAAGTAAAACTGGACATCACTTCGCTGGTTGATGTTCTATTTATACTGATTATCTTTTTCACCGTTTCTTCGACTTTTTTGGAACAACCGGGAATTGAGCTTAAATTACCGAAGGCCAAAAGTTCGGAAGGACATACGGTTCAAAAAATAATTATCTATGTGGATAAGGATAAGAATATCTTTCTCAATGATGAACTCGTATCGGTAAACAACCTTGCCCATGAAGTAAAGAAGATGGCCCATTTTAAAAAAGATAAAAGTATTGTCCTCAAGGCCGATGCCAATGTAACCCATGGGGTTGTCATTCATGTCATGGATATCTTACGCCAGCAAGGTATTTATAAAATAGTCATTTCGACTGTCAAGGAGAATAAATAGAAGGGATGTTATGCCCAAAGCAAAAACCGTAAATTTTGCTCTGTTAGGACTCGGAAAACTGGGATTCGGTTTTTTCCAAATATTTCGGGAAAAACAGGATAAAATTTTTAAGGAAACCGGCTTTCGTCTTCACCTGAGTAAGATACTGGTTAAGAATAAGCATTTTAAACGACCTCATCTGGTTGAACCCGGATTAATCACTACAGAACTGAATGATATTCTAAACGATCCCTCTATTCATGTGGCTATTGATGCCATCGGTGGTATTGAACCCACCTTTTCCATTATTAAAAAACTGATCGCTTCGGGCAAGCATATCATTTCCGCTAACCGTACCTTACTGGCCTCGAAGATGCAGGAATTGGCCGATCTATCGAACAAAGAGGGTGTTCATATTCTTCCGGAACCCTCTCTGGGTGGCGGATTGCCCATTATTAGTTCTCTCAAACAGGATTTGGTAGCCAATGAAATTAAATCGCTCTATGCGGTTGTCAGCGGGACTTCCAATTTTATTCTTTCCGAGATGACCAAATATCATATTCCCCTTAAAGAAGTACTTCGTTCCAAAGAGATGCAAAAAATGTCCGAAACCTTATCTGTGATTGATTATGAGGGCTCCGATGCCGCTCAGAAAGCGGCCATTTTTGCCAGCGCCGCCTTCGGACTTAAACTAAACTACCTCAGCCTTTTCTCGGAAGGTATAGCCGATATTTCCGTTTTTGATATTGATTGCGCTCATGAATTCGGGTATGAAATCAAACAATTAGCTATCATTAAAGACCATGGAGACCGGGTGGAAATCCATATACACCCCACATTAATTCCCAAAGAGCATCCTCTTACCTCCATACGCGGTGAATATAATGCCTTTTTTGTGCAGACCGACCTGTTAGGCAATTATTTAACGTATGGTCGCGGCTTAGGTGTGGAACCTACCAGCAGTCTAATCCTGCGGGATCTGGTATTAGTGGGTGAACTGATCCGCAAATCCGCCGCCCGAAAATTTTCGTATCGAATAAGCTGGAACGAAAAGCCCTTAATGCCCATGGAAGAAATCATTTCAGATTATTATATTCGCTTCCCATGTGAAGATAAACCGGGTGTAGTTGGAAAAATAACCACTATTATCGGAAATCAGGGCATTAATCTGTCCTCTGCCCATGCGGAAGTGAATAAGAAAAAATACCCGGATATCGGCTTTGTTCATATTTTAATCGACCAGGCCAGGGAATATCAGGTCATGCAGTCTATCCATGAAATTGAGGAATTGCACCTTTTACGGGGGCCGGTAAAATTATTACGAATCTTATAGAGGAAGCTATGTACCAAATTTACTTTACGGATCAACGCACCTTTACTCCATCCAAAATCGTTTGTGTGGGACGGAATTACGCCAAGCATATCGAAGAGATGAAATCCGAACGCACCAGCGATCCGGTGCTCTTTTTGAAACCGAACAGTGCTCTGTGGGACATCACGCAACCCATTCCCCTTCCCAAAGGATATGGATCCGTGCATCATGAAATCGAGCTTGCTGTTTGTATCGATGCCATCGCCGGGCAGATTGATGCTTCCCAGGCCGGGCAATTTATATTGGGCTACGGTCTGGCACTTGATCTTACTTTACGGGACATGCAGTCTTCGGCAAAAAAGGCCGGACTACCCTGGGCTGTTGCCAAGGGGTTTAATCATGCCTGTCCTGTTTCCGCATTTATCCCTGCCGGAGAGATCGATCCGACCGCCGATTTACAATTGACCTTATCGGTTAACGGACAGGTACGTCAAAAGGGGAATACCAGCCACATGCTTTTTAAAATATCCGAATTGATTGCCTATGCCAGTCGTTTTTTTCGTTTTGAATCCGGAGATCTATTGCTGACCGGTACTCCTGCCGGTGTCGGCCCCTTGCAAGCCGGAGACACTATTGAAGCAGCGATCCATACTATAGCAAACATTACAACACGTTGTATCTAAATTAGAATGGCAAGCGACAACTTATGAATTCTTTGGAAGACAAAAAAGATTTTTCGATCGAGGATCTGCTGCGCATCATGACCCGCTTACGCGCCGAATGTCCGTGGGATGCCAAACAGACTCATCAATCTTTAAAACCCTATCTGTTAGAAGAAGCCTATGAGGTGCTGGAAAGTATTGATCACCAAGACTGGCAGGAATTAAAAACAGAATTAGGCGACTTACTTTTACAAGTTGTTTTTCACAGTGAGATCGCTTCCGAGAACCGTCGTTTCCGGTTTTCGGATGTGGTTAATGCCCTTTCGCATAAACTCATCGAACGCCATCCCCATGTTTTCGGTGATAAATCCGTAAATTCGGCCCGGGAGGTTCAGAACAACTGGGAGCAATCCAAATTTGTCAAAGAGGAACGCTTCTCTTTGTTGAGTGGGGTCCCTTCTGCAACTCCCGCTCTTTTACAGGCCCAACGTTTACAGGAAAAAGCAGCCACTGTTGGATTTGAATGGAAATCCATTGAGCCGGTCATCGAAAAATGCCATGAGGAATGGCAGGAATTTCAGCAAGCGATGAGAGAGCGGGATGCGCTTCAAATCAGGGCTGAATTCGGCGATTTACTCTTCGCCCTGGTGAATCTGGCCCGCTTTGTAAACGTCAATGCCGAAGATGCCCTCCGGCTTACCAATAAAAAGTTTACTGAACGTTTTCATTATATTGAAGCTCAATATGATCAAAATCCTCAAAAGATGAGGGAAGCTTCATTAGAGGAACTGGATCATCACTGGAACGAGGCTAAAAAAGAAGAATGATTGAATCCTATTTACAACAGGCAAAAGAAGCTCTCAGCACAGATGATTTGGCCAAAAAGACATATCTTTTTTTGAAAGAAGAAACCGATAGTCCGATCCTGGCGGTGATGAAACATCTGTATCATCCCCGGCCATTCATTCCCATCCTGTTCTCCGATGCTGAATTCGATGCGCACAAATGGGCAGATTCTTTCACTCAGGCCAATTATCCTGATCCGAAAAATCCATTCATAAAAACAAACGATTATATCAATTATATTCCGGGGCAAGTTCCGCCTTTTAAAGTAAATTATATTTTTGTCTTTAAAGAAGATTTGTCCCGGGTAGTCATTGATCTTTTGGCAACCTGGCAAACTCTTCAGTCCATGTTAAGGCAAATCCGATATAAGGCTCTTGAAGATAACGACTTGACCTGGGCCAACCTGATCTCTCAGCTTCTCCATGACAGCCACTCTCTGGTGGATATGATTCCCAAAGCCTGCCGCAACGATGAACTGGACATTCGCCGTTCTTATCAGCGTAAGGTGAATAACCGTCTGCTGTTTTTAATCCGGCCTCTAGAGCTCCTTCCCATTCGGATGCCTGTCGATACATTTATTTCGGATTCGTTACAAATGATACATTTAAAGGCGGAAAACTTTACACTTCAGATTTCTGCAAATGTTTCCGATATAATTGGAGACGCCGAATTGTTATCCCGGGCATTTAATGAGATTATCACCAATAGTCTGATGGCTGTCAGTAACGATTATACCAAAATATCTATCAAAATCGATACGATCCCGCCGGTTTCTCCTTTGCTACCGTTTGACTGGTTGCGAATCGTCATTCGTGACGGGGGATCCGGTATTCACAAGGATTTTCTAAAGCGGGTTACAGAACCTTTTTTCACAACCCGAAAATACGAGGGATATACAGGGCTTGGCTTATCCATAGCAAAAAAAATTATTGAATCCCATCACGGTCAGCTTCTTATCAATTCTGTTTTTAAAAAAGGAACCGAAGTGACCCTTTATCTCCCTCTAAACGATACAGGCAAAGATGAGTAAATCCAAAATATTAATTGTAGAAGACAATACGGTTTGGCAGCAAAGCTTCCGGAAGTGGCTGGGCAGGGACTATATGTTTGAATTTGCCACAGACACGGAACAGGCCCAAAAACTCTTTATTCGCTTTCTTCCCGATATCGTTTTGCTGGACCTGGGCCTTCCCAAAATAGAACAGGGATTATCGGTACTCGATTTTATCATATCCAAAGGAACCGATGTCAAGGTTATCGTAATCACATCCTCCCAGGATCATCAGAATGCCTTGGAAGCACAAAAAAGAGGGGCCTCGTCTTACTTCTTTAAAAGTGAAAATATTAAAGAAGAACTACCTTTGTCCGTCAAACGCGCCCTGCGCATGCAAACCCTGGAACGGGAGAATTTGGCGCTTCGTAAAAAATTAACGGAAACTCTTTCTTTTGAAGGGATCATTGCAGTCAGCAAACAGATGCAGAATATCTTACGTCTGGTCGAACAAATTCGTAATACATCCGAGCCCGTTCTACTCACCGGCGAGTCCGGGGTGGGAAAAGAAATCATCGCCCGTCACATCCACAGACGCAGCCAACTATCCGCAAAACCTTTTATTGCCATTAATGCCGCAGCCCTGCCGGAAAACTTACTCGAAAATGAATTGTTCGGTCATGAAAAAGGCGCTTATACCGGTGCCCATGAAACCAAGAAGGGCCAGTTTGAACTGGTTAAGGGCGGCACCCTTTTCCTGGATGAAATCGGCGAACTCCCTCTCTCTATTCAGGCAAAATTATTGCGTGTTCTTCAGGATAAAACATTTTACCGCCTGGGCGGCACTAAAGAGCTAAAGGCCGATTTCAGACTGATCACAGCCACTAACCGTACCTTAACCAAAGAAGTGGAAACTCACAAATTTCGCGAAGACCTCTACTATCGGTTGAACGTAATTCCGATTCACATTCCGCCCTTAAGGGAGCGCCCGGACGATATACCGGCTCTGATCGATTACTTTACCACGCGTTATTGCCGGGAACACGATCTCCCGGTGCCCAGATTCGACCCGGCTCTTGTTTCCTATTTATCAAAACTGGAATGGAAAGGAAATATCCGCCAGTTAGAAAATACACTGATCCGCATGCTGGTTTTAAACCACCAGACCCTCACCCTGAAAGACATTCCCCACGAATTACAGGAAGAGGAAAATCTATTCCTGCAAAACGCCCTTTTCAATCGACTAACCCTGGATGAAATGATCCGTTTATATGTAAATCTGGTCTACGAACACAGCGGTAAGAGCAAGAAGGAGGCCTGCGAGTTTTTAAACATCAACTACCGTACCCTTGTGAATCGTCTTAAAGAATAATTGTATTTTTTACAATCCTTTCAACCCCTCAGTTGTATATTCTACATTCCGTTTTTCCCGTTTCTTAGCTTATCTCGTGATTTATAAGGACTTAAGTCAAAAATTCACCTAACGCATTGTCTATTAAAGAGTTATGTATTGGCATGACAGTTGTAATATCTACCGTAAACCCAAGAAGGAGGGCAATGATGTCTCTACAAAATATACTGGATGGTAATCTGGAAATCTCTTCGCTGGACGATGAACAAGGTCGTAGATATTACAGTATTAGGCTGGCCTTTTCCGAAAACGATGTCCTTACCGTTTACCGTAATAGCATGGACGAATTGGTAAATGAATTACCGAATATTCTGTCTTCCGCCATTCAGGCCCGTATTTTGACAGATAATCCCATTGTTAATTGACAACAAAGGAGTGAGCCAATGAAAATTTTTATTTGTGAACAAGACCCATATCGAGCGAAACTCATCCAAGATATTTTAGGAGTCTATAATTACAAGCTCATTACGGTTAACAGTCAAAGTGATCTGTTTCGCCAGGCCTATCATCAAAAGCCGTCTGTCATTGTCATTAACGAGCTTTTTCCAAAAAAATCAGCAACGGATATGCTCAGCAAGTTGCGCGATGATCCGGTAACCAGTAAGATACCCGTCATATTTATCGGCACCGAGCTCTATTCGGAAATGAAAGATAAACCGGCCTATATGTTTGACAACCTGACCGAATTTTTACAAGAACCGATTAAAATTAAGAATCTGCGGCATTATATCGATCGCTGGACCACACTCAGAAGTTTATACATAAAGCATTAGAACGATGGAACTGACTTACTTTTTTATTCAAATTGTGCTGATTGCATTGTGGATCATTTTTCGGGGATTTCCGATAAAGGATGATGTATTTTTTTAGCATCCCCTCCGTCTCCTGGATGCATGGGCTTTTTTGTTTTGATCTGTTCTTAAAGGATTAAGATTTTTGAAGGGACTTAAAAATCGGGATTAAAGCGAAAAAGCCTTTGTTATTTTCTAACCCATCTTCCATCTTTTTCAATGCGCAGAGGACTATGTTTTTTCACATAGGTCTCTACCGCTTCCCGGATCGTTTTCTTTGTCCATGTAAAATCTTCATCCGGTAAAAACGCCAAGGGAGTCATACCTGCATTTCCTTCGGCCAGGTATTGACTGGTTGCTACCCGGTAAATTTTTTCCGCATCCAGGGGCTGCCCTTTAATGGAAAAATGGATAATCTTTTGCCCATCCGGCTTCTGGTTATCATACGTCACATGTCCCCCGGCGATTGCCAACCCGGCAAAAGAGCCGTAAACGGAAGCTTCCATAAGTTTTTTAAGCAGCTTCCCTTTAATTTTAATAAGTACGATTTCATTACCAAAGGGAAAAACCGTTGATATTTTGCGGGGAGTGATGGGGCCGATCTGAATATCCTGACGCATGCCGGAATAATTATTAAAAACGAAATCCACACCTGTCTCTTCCAGGATAGCGTCACACATCAAATCTCCCATCTCAGATTCTCCGCGGGAACTGCGGCTAATGGTGTTATAGGTCACCCCGATTACCTGATCGAAATCCGGTGCATATTTTTGCTTTAGATTAGTGATTTGATGAGCCATTTCTTCATCCGGCCAAAATTCATCCTCGCTTAACAGAAGTAAGCCGCCGTCCGGAGAAGGCAACGAATAATCCACGATCGAATGGGTCTCTCTATCCACATTTAATATTAAAAGACCCAAATTTCCGCCATGGGCATAGTCCTGGACACAAATAGTATGATTGACCGGGTCTTCCCAGGGCTGCCGGTACCCTTTATTTATGCCTCCGGAAATGATTACATCAATGCCAGGTACAAAATGAGCAAATTCCATGGTGTTTACATAAGACAATTTTTGTACCTGTTCCCGATCCATCTCCTGAAGGGTCTCATACGCTTTTTGAGTATCATAGGGCAGACCAAGATTGGTAAGGGCAATGATAAAATCCACTTTCCGCTTTTTTAGTTCCTGTACGGTTTTACGGGCAACGGTAACTTCATCCCGGAAAACGACGCCGCGAACCAGTGTCGGATCATCCATTTGTTCCGTGGCTTTACTGGTAATACCGAAAACACCGATCTTATATTCATTTCTTTCTAAAACCGTATAGGGTAAAAGAGGTGCCGGTATCTGTCCGGTTATACTATCCGTAACATTTGCAGCAAGTACGGGAAAACGAGCCGCTTTCGAAAGCCGCAGAAAATTCGGATATCCAAAATCAAAATCATGTACACCCGGGGCCATGGCGTCATACCCCATCTTATTCATATATTCAATAATAGCCAACCCTTTTGAATTACGACCAATGGCCGGTGTGCCGGAGAAGATATTCCCGGCATCCAGTAAAAGAGTTATGTCTTCCTGCCCGGCAAGTTTACGGTACTTTTTTAAAAGGGTCGCCGTGGAAGCGCCACCGCCTAATTGCGGAGGAAACAATGGGTTCAGATAATAGGCTTTCTGTTCTTCTATTCCTCCCCGCAAATCATTGGAATAAAATACATATATTTTAGATGGTTGCCCTGCCGATTTTTGGCTGAAAACATCCTGGACAAAGAAAACAAACGCCACAAGTAAAAGATATTTTATTTTAAACATAGGCTTCACTATTAAGTTAAAAATTTAATGCGTATCGTACATCCAGACGCAAAAAGAAATGGGTCAGTTTAACCCTGTCCTTATCGGTTCGATCCGGGAAATTATACAATGAATTGGGGAAAAGATCATCCTGATAATATTCCAGAGTAGAGAGACCGCCGGCCATATTAATTTGAGCACCCATGACATTAAAACCACTGCCGAGAGTTAAAGCGCTGCGGCTAAAATCGGCACTTTCCCGCATGGTGCCATATAAAAACCCGATTCGCAAAGGGATATAATTGTAAAAAAGATGCTCCACTCCCAGATTGAAGGTATACGTATCTCTGAAATTCAAACTTGGATCATTATCCGCCTGAGACCAGAAATCGTAGGTGAAATCAAGATTGATGCGCGCTTCCAATACATTTTTGAAGCGATATTCCATGCCGCCGGCAAAACGCAATGGATAAGTAATCCGGGAAGTCGTAACCATTGCAATTGAATCCCCGATATTGTTCCTTACGGTCTGAGTAAACGATAAGCGGAATGGTAAACGGGCCTTTACGCCAAAGGCTGCGCGTTGATTTAATTTATAATGCAAACCCAGGGAGAAAAGAAGCGGTGTTTGCTTAAGAGTACGTTCGTACGTTTCGTTACGGGCGATATGCTGAAAATCTGTTGTCTTGGGATCTATGATAACATCCTTGGTTACGGACCCGAAAAGAGCAGCCATCTGGGTTCCTACAATTAAATTCGGCACAATTTCATAGGCCGCTGCCACAGGAATCGAATTTAACGTCCCCTTATTCTCGATGGTATTGTACCCCAACAGCTTATCGCTTTTATTAACAGGATCCCGCACCTCTTCATGATAGTTATAATTAAAATCCAAAAAGGGGTAGTAGCCGGCGGCTAAGGTCAGTTTTTTTAAACCCGGACGGATAACGATCGTTCCGTAAAAATCATTATACCAAGTACTGTTATAAACATACGTGCCGTAATCATTAAATCCGGCAAACGAATCGTAATACGGATAAGAACGGTCCTCAATGTCCTTCTTCATCCGGACTCCGACCTGAAGGCCCAGCCTTTTTTGCTGGCCGAAAATCAGAGCCGGGTTATAATACAAAGCCGAAAAGGCATCCGCCCCGGCCAGACCACTGCCGCCCATTCCCAGGTCACGGGCCGAATTAAATTCAACAAATTGGCCATATTTCATGGTCGAAGTATTAAAATCTCCGCTCTGGGCAATAGCCAGGTTGACTCCCATTATAAGAATAAAACAAAAAAACAGATACTTCATACGTTTTCCCTATCAGAAATTGTAATTAAGTTCAAAATAAAACATGTTGCCAAACGGTCTGTTCCAATATGCCGTAAAGGTTTTACCCGGATTTTCATCAAGAATAGATTGGTTCGGATTAAATTGAATATTGGAAATAGGCAGACCGTGATCCGTAGTATATTTCAATCGTAAGGACAGATTATGGCTCATCCGACTATAGACGGAGAACCAATAACGAAGCGCCCCTCTGCGACTATCCATTACAACAAATTGGGTGTCTTCGAAATTCCACAGAAAGCCTTTGTAATAGGCAAGCATGCCGCTGATTTTTAAATTATGATTGAAATTATGGATAAAATTGGCGGTTATGGCTTCGCCATCCAGGGCCATATCGCCGAAGACTCTCGGCCTGGGATGCACCACCAATTTGGAAGAGGCATACATCAAATCCAGATTATCGTAAGCGGAAAGACGCATGCGCAATCTTCCTCTGAATTCCAGGTTTCGGTAAAATTGATTGGGGGTTAATTCATTTTGTTCTTCCCTGGCTTGCCATTTCTGCCTGAGTTGAACAGTTAAAGGATATACGGGCTTATAGTCGATCGTACCCACTAAACGGTATTGCTTGGCCGCATCCGATTTACGCATCCAGTTATCATATTGGATACGGGTCGTTATTTTTCTATTCATCTGATAAAAAGAACTGATGTAAAACCCTTCTTCGGCCTGCGGTTGCGGATTATTCTCGTAGAGTTGACCGTAAAGTGCAGATTGTAAGTAATAATAATCCTCAAAAATGGTACCCTTATAACGGCGGCTATTCGAAAATGATCGTTGATAAGGATTATCGAAACCCAGGTCATAATTGCGATACAAGCCCAGAATATTGAAATTGGGATATTGTAAATAGGCGGACAGAACGAAAGCCTTCGGGTCGTCTCCCAGTTTAAAAAGATTGCCTCCTTTATCCAATTCCCCATATTCTCCTTGCAGGGCGATATTTTTATATACAGTCTGAAAGTCAAACCCATATACCCGGCGCATGGAAACGGCGGCACTCCACAACGGATTGGTGGCTCTGGCAATATTACCGCCATAATCCTGTTTGATTTCCGCATCGGCCGTAACCTGGCGCAGGTCCCAGTTTTCATTACCACGATAATCCTGCCCGACAACCTGATAGGGATCCGGATCGATGGGACGATTGTAAGCACTTTCATAAAAGCTAAGTCCTACATAGGTTCCCGGTATAAAATTGTACTGAAGATGCCCTCCGTAGGTCAGTTCTTTAACACTGTTCAACCAGCTTAACTTCAGGCTGTCCGGGCCACGCAAAGAATCATCCAGGGCATAGGGAAAGCGCTGATCCAAAACGATTAGATGATTAAACCCCACTCCGTCCCGACTATTGAAAGGTTTTTTATTGAGAATAGCATCCCGTGTGTCGAATGAAATAAAGCCCAAAGCGCTTAACTTCTGATAAGCACCTTCAGCGGCCAGGCCGCGTAACGTATATTCCCTGGTGCGCGAATTATCTCCGGCCAGGCCTGTAAAACGTTTACGAAAACCGTAACCCGATTTCCGGGGGATAAAGAAATCCGTGTTTTCCATGATCACACCCTGGCCGAGCGTTACGCTGTAATTACCGATAAAGACCTTTTTCAGTTCCAGATCACCTAATCGAATATTTTCCAGCCCCACATAGAATTTCCCATCCGGAATTTTAAGACCGCCCGCTTGGACATAATGATTCGGTTCACTCAGATTTCGTACATAGGACAAACCGACTTTTACATGATGTCCGTAAGAAAGACGGGTTTTATAATACACATTGGGCAACAAATTATAACCGGTTTTTATCTTGCTGGAAATAGCGGATAAACCCGCTTCCTGAGTTTGATCACCTACATTGGCCATAAACGGTGTGTTATCCATGCGGATCAAAATATTGCCGTGCCAACCTGTTTCCGCCACATCCTGATAGGTTAAAAAATAACGGGCCGTACGATAAGCATAATTGGAAAGGCCCGGAGTACGCCGCAAATCACGTGCATCGCGAAACCAGTGAATTTCACTGCGCTGCTTTAAAATCGCCACCGCATCGATCGGAGAGACATTCTGCAGGTTTACCAACTGATCGTAGCGTGCTGAATTCACGTTCATAGGCTCCAATGCTTTTTCAATCCACAGATCAACCAGAGCATCGTTCACTCCTTCACCGGAACTCCAGCGATCCAACCGGTAATAAATCTGCTCAATCCGCTCCTGTACCGTGGTCATCGCCGTATACGGCTCGATGCGGATCAGAGGTTTAATGATATTAAAGAGGGTCCGGGTCATTCCTTTTACGTGCTGTAATTCATATACGCTGGTCAAATGGCCGCGGTAGGTGATTTGTTCATAAATATTTTCGGCCAGAGCCGAAGGAATCGGTAAAGCGGCGATCTCTTTTAAGCTGGCGTGATTAATGTCTAACTGCTTCGGAATTGTAAGAGTTTTACTCTTCTGAGCCCAGGCCGAACTAATTAAAAGCAGCATCGAAAATAATAAAATTTTTAGTCGCATATCGTCTCAGTTTTGTTTCTTAAAGTTGATACATTAAACTGATTTTATGGGTTTCCGGTAAAACCGGATGGTTCTGAAACGAATAATCAAAGAAAAAACCATGATAATTGAGTCCAAATCCCAGGGAGAAGCGATTCGGGTTGGTCGATGCTCCCCCTCTGAAGGCAAGCCATTTAACCGGAAAAAATTCTATCCCTCCCTTAACCTCGGTGTCGTAGCCAATCGTTTTATCCAAAGAGATGGCCGTAACCAGCCCGGTGAGCGGACGATAGGCAAATCCCGCAGCAACCCGTACCGGCAGATCATAAGCCGTTTCCGCACCCATTGTAGGAGTATTTATGTTATAAACGTAAACACCCGCATAGGTACGTTGATACAGAGAAGCCTGCAAACCTAGATCAAGGCCGAAGGCCCCGGCGGACCCCAAATTCAGGCCGCCGACAGAGTGCCCTAACTGCCAGTAATAATATTTAACATTATATCCAACCGACAGAGTGGAGTGAACATCATTCAGCAGAAAGAATCCATGGCTAAATGTTGCCGTGGTCTCATTCGACAACTGGTATCCCTGATACTTGACCCCATAAGTTTCAACGGTTACTCCTACGGTCCCATATTTACCCGGCAAAGGCAGGGCCGCGCCCAAGAAGGCATTGCTTAAAAAAGTCTGATTAAAGGGACGTTGTAAGGCCGTAGCAAATTGAAAACGGTTCAGATCAGCTAATCCGGCCGGATTGTAGTAAGGGGCCCATACATCATTGGCAATGGCTACATAAGCATCACTCATGCCCATGGCCCGGGCCGAAGGATAACGGCCACTAAAAACCCCGCCATAACTTAGTTGACCGATCAACAGCACCATTAAAAAAATAGTAACCTTCTTCATTGTTTCCCCGTTTATTGTTCAAATAACAAGCTTATTAATGACTTAAAACAGTTCCAACTACAATTGGGGCAATTTTAACCGTCCGTTTTCCATTGTCATCATTAATGACTTCCAAATGACAGATATAGGTTCCCAATGGGACCCATTGCCCTACCTGATCGCGTCCATCCCATTCGATTTGAGTCGGAAACGGCAACCCCTCACCATCTTTAAGGGTGGTAACCAGTCTACCGGCCAGATCGAACACACGCAAGGTGATATGCGTATTCTGGGCGCCAGCGCTGTATTTGATAACCATCGTCTCTCCCCGATCGGGAACAAACGGTTTATTAACAACCTGTAAACTGGTAGGACTACCGTTAAATTGAGGCCGGGCAATATCTTCCTGGTAGGCCAACAGAACCTGGCCGGCATTACTGTAGATACTGATGACCCCGTGAATTACCACATAATCGCCAACCGCATAAGCCGATAAATCCAAATTGGCCGTATCCCAAACCCGGACGGTCACCGGACCGGTACCATCGTCCAGGACAATATTTGTACCCCCTCCGCTATAGGTTTTCTCCATGATGGCTCCCTTAATCTTGACGAATGAGCCTTCATACATGGTGGAAGAAGCCTCTTCCGTGCTGAGAAAGAGCACTCCCGGAATAGCCACATCGGTTTTAAGAACCGTGGCAGTGTAATTCTTTATTTCCATTTTCCCCTGGTACGAATCCGTTACTCCCCGAAGAATCACCAGATTACCACGCTTTATTTTTGAATCTAAATTCGATGAACCGTTGTAAACGTTCAGGCCAAACCCGGATTCATCCTGGATATAGGCATCGGTGAAGTTTGTACGGAGAACCCCGGCACCGATTGTGATAACCCCTCTTATGGTAACGGAAGAGCCCGCAGGTAATTCTCTGGCATCCTTTATAGAAATAGTGGAAATACTGGTACCTTTTCCAACCAGAACTACCGGTTGATTTTCGATGGCCTTCAACTTACCATTCAAGCCTGCTGTTTGAAAAGTAAAGGTCGAAGAGGTATCGGCATCGGGGCTGGTCAGATTGTTTATAGTGAGAGTCCCGGTCTGAGAAGCATTTAGTTCCAAACCCGATAAAGTAATCACAGAGTTATCAACCGTGACATTAGCCCCGTTAAAACCATCGGCAGCAACTACATCCCCGCTTGAATTTGTCCATTGCCAGTTTCCGGGGAGAACTAATTGAACCTCGCCCAGGGTATCTTCTTCGGAGACGCTCATTGTAAACTGTAACGAAACGGATTCCTTCCTGCCCACACTATCCGGCTCTACAGACACCAAACCTTTTCCGTCGGACGACGGGGCCAGATGGGATTTAAATACATCCTGCTGGTATCCGACTAACAACTGGGCCCTGCCCTTATAAGAATCGATGATTCCCCGGACACCCATGGTATCTCCAACCGCGAAAGAAGACAGATCCAAACCACTGGTGTCCCAAATCCGCATTTGCAGCGGGCCCGAACCGTCGTCGATAGTAATATTCGTGCCCCCGGCAATGCCTGTAGCCTTATCGGAAATAATTCCCACGGTTTGAATAAAGGTACCTTCCAGATCTATATTCCCGGCCTGTGCGGTTGTCATGTGAGCCAGGGCAGGGACATCGTTTCCCTGAGAAATCAGGGACAGGGTAAAATTTCCAAGTTGGGTCGTTACATCACCGTTCTTATCCGTATAATTCGATACGGTTCCTTCGATTTCAAGCAGATTCCCGCGCACCAATTCAGGATGATCGGTACTGGCATCGCTGAGATTGATTCCTCTGCCGGAGGTGTCCTGCACATAGGCATCCGTCCGATCGTTCCTGGTTATATTCACTCCTATGGCCACCACGGCTCGGATTTTAACGGTCTGTCCGTCATATGTTGCTTCATTTTCCTGAATATCTTTAATCGATACAAAAGGCGTGGGCACGGTAATCCGCACGGCAGGAGAGACGGCAATCGCCGTTAATGTTCCACCCGATACCGCCGTTTTTATGGTAAACACACTGTTCGTCATCTGATCCGGTGCGGTTAGCTGATGGACCACTATGGTACCGTTCACCGAATCGCTTAGCTGAATATTTTCCAGCAGAATCGTATCCTGAGTAACCGTTACCGTTGCCGTAGTAAAGGCGTCGCCGGGAAGAGATACATCTGCAGAATTCTGGGACCAGCTCCACCCGGATGCTACGGTTAATTGTAATTGAGTTAAAGTATAGCCACTGTCCCCGATACAGGTAAAGGTTAAATCGACCGTTGTATCTGCGGTAACTTCGTTCGGTTGAACCGTGACCGTTCCCGTACCATCCCCGGTTGGCGGTGTTCCGCCTTCGAAGGTATGTTTTCCCAAATCGGAAAAATAATTTTGATCCTTAACGATCCATTCCGAATTAGTCGCATCGGTCCCGGCAGAAGACGCCCAGTCCGTATTGCCTTTATTTACCGTACTTTTACGGATCAGGGTATGATCTTTGGTTGCCTCCGCAACGCCGGCCACGGCCCAGCCGTTTCCGGGATCGTTGTCCGGATCGCCGATAACGTCAATCGTTGTCCAATTATTACCACCGTCCGTAGTTATCTGCAAGGCCCTGGCATCATCCCCGTTAAAATGAACCACGCTGGGATAGGCCAGCACTTCATCGGCATTGGAGGGATCAAAAAGAGACGGGTCTATGGCGTCGGCCACCATTACCCATACATCGTTATTAGCAAGGGTTGCTCCTGCCGGAAAGGTATGGTAATATTTCCACCCGCCGCCGTTCACCGCCTGAGCAATACGATAATTGGATAAATCAACTTCGGCACCGGTTCCGTTAAAAATTTCCAGGGCCTTATTGTTACTACTCCCTTCATCATATTCCGAAAAAAACAGACTTTGCGCCTGACCGAATAAAATCAGTGGTAGAATGAAGAAGAAAAAAAGATATTTTTTCATATTAGAACCTTTAACGAATAGCCTGACTACTTTCTTCTATTAAATTAAAAGCGAGGTTAATATAATAAGAAATTCTTTAGATTAAAACTATATTCTTAAATGTCTGTATAAATAAAAAAGCCATTGATTAAAAGAACAATGGCTTTTTCATCAGAGTCGGATTTTCTGTTTTATTTATTTCCCGGATGCCAATCGCTGCTTTTCAGCAGAATATCCTGGATACGATTAACCAGCTTGTGAGGATCGGTCAGATACCCTTCCAATAACAGAGCCGATTCATACAACTGTTCTACGCTCTCCTGAATAAACGGATCCTTGGGATCATTTTTGTAAATCTTCAGTAAATTGCGAATCAGTTTATGATCCTTGTTCACTTCAAATATTTTTTTCGGTATGGATGTGTCCTTATTCATGATATGCAGAATCTTCTGCATTTGGGAAGTCATTTCACCATCCGGACTCACCAGGCAGGAGGCACTGTCTTTCAAACGTTTTGATTCACGTACATCGGTAACCCGATCACCAAGAATATCTTTAATCTTATCCAATAATTTTTTAAAGACCCTCTGCTCACCTTCGCTCAGGGCAGCGATCTTCTCATCCGATTTTTCCACATCTTCAAATTTTTCCAGCTTGCCCATATCGGCCTGCTCGACCGAAGTCAAAGTAAACTCTTTATACTTGGCCAAACCGGTCATCACAAATTCATCTACCGGATCATACAGATAGAGAACTTCCAATCCTTTCTTGCGAAAAATTTCCAAATGGGGATCGGTTTCT
>JALSTK010000154.1 GCA_026983775.1 Calditrichia bacterium | reverse complement strand
GCCCACAGGCTTCGCTCCTGCCCGGTGGTTGACGGGTGTGGCTACTCATATTGCATCACTATAACCGTTGAGCGTACAAGGTTTTTCCCGAGGGGGACCTCAGGGTGGCGAGACATCCCCAATAAACCGCCTCGTCACCTCTGCCCAAAGAACAAATACGGTGAGGTACTTATTTAAAAATACATGGCGGAGAGGCAGGGATTCGAACCCTGGGTACGCAGGACGTACACACGATTTCCAGTCGTGCCGATTCAACCACTCTCGCACCTCTCCATAAAAATTGACTCATCTCAAATATGAAATTTGAGGGATCAAACTTAAGCAAAGTTAGCATGCATTGCAACTTTTGTAACACCTCCGGATGCTGTTAGAGAACCAGTAGTGAAATATCGTATGTATCCGATAGCGGGATTTAGTTTTTAAGACGGATCAAGGGATAAATTATTAAGAAAGTGATGCTACTAATAACCAAACCCGCACCAAGTCCGGAAATATCGATTAACCATCCTAAAAAGGGAGCATAAATAGCCACCAATAGGGTTTCCAACTGGGATTCGGTGGATAAGCCGGAAGCAAGAATCTGATTATCAATTTTTTTACTGAGATAACTCACTGCCAGAGGACGCCTGATATTCTGAATAAGGTAGAGAAAGATGAAGAGCAAGATAGCCAGCACTTGCTTTCGAGCGATTATAAGGATACCCGTCAGAGCAATACTCATCACTCCGATCAGATACATCTTATTTAAGGCCTGAAATAAAGTTGTAAAATATTGCTCGATTCGCCAGGAGAAGCGGGAAGCCAGCGACGTAAATATATAGAGGATGAAAAATACGGAACCCACCAAAATGGCCGTACGCTGTTGTCCGGAGAACTGAAGCATAATGGGCAAAGAAAGGGCGGTTACCTTTAGCAGAGGTTGAAGATAGTCTTTTGTTCCTTTAAAAAAGGCAATATAGGTGGCGGTGTTCAAATATGCTTTTAAAATCAACTTATTTTTAAGGGATAATATAAAGGAACGAAAATGGGTCTTGAGTTCATCCCATAATTGAATTTGAGTTTGCTCTCTCCAGCGACTACCGTTTAGTTCATTCGGGTAGGATAAAATCAGTAGAAAATCCAATACATAAGGGATGGCTGAAGCCAGGAAAAGAATCCGGTACGAAGCGGAAAAAAAGACAATAGGAATGGCCACCAGAGAACTGAGAGCAGAACCTAACTGAGACCAGGAGCGAGTACTTCCATAAAAACGGGTACTATGTTCGGTCCATTTTTTTATTTTTAGATAATCGAGAATCATGGCTTTATGCGTACCGGATCGGAACGCTTCGCCAATTCCGAAGAATATCATGGCCATCATGAACAGACGGTAATCTGTAGAAAAGAAAAAGATAAGGAAAGAAGTTAGATAGTTCAGGAAGGCCAATAATAAGGCACGTTTCCTCCCCCAGCCATCTGCCACCAAACCTGACGGAATTTCAAACAGGTTGATGGTGATTTGTCGGACAGAATACAAAACGCCGATATATAGAAATTTGATGCCGACTTCTCTTAAAAAAAGCAGGAAAAAGATATCGAAAAAGCGCAGGTTTTTTAAAAACCCGTATGCACAAAATTTGTAATACTGAAAAGTTCGTTTAAAACTGTCCATAAGACGAATCCACCCTTCATATTTTTCAGTATAAAGAAATTTTTAAAAGAATGAAAGCAAACAGGAATAAATCGGATTTATTTATGTTATCTTCATAAATTAAATTTCTTGCCATTAGTATAAAAAAAACCTATATTTAACTTTACATTTAAAGATAAGGCCTTTCCCGAAAACGACCGAATGGTTTCATCGAAATTCATGGAGTGAATTTGGAATCTGTTTTTCGTTTTGCACCCAGCCCGAGTGGCTATCTCCATGTGGGAGGTGCAAGAACCGCTATATTTAATTGGTTGCTGGCTCGAAAATTCAAGGGGAAATTTTTATTACGCATCGAAGATACAGACCGGGCTCGATCCACAAAAGAGTCAATTCAACAGATTCTATCCGGTTTAAAGTGGTTAAAAATCGACTGGGATGGCGAAATTATATTTCAAAGTAGTCGAAAAAAAAGACACTTAGAGAAAGCCGATCAACTTTTAAATGAAAATAAAGCGTATCGATGCTTTTGTACGAGAGAAGAGCTGGAAGCTAAGCGTCTTCTCGCAGAGCAACAAAAAATTAACAAGCGCTATGACGGTACCTGCAGAAATCTGACTCCAGATCAGATCAATGAAAATTTAGCGGCAGGGAAACCGTTTGCTATTCGCTTTAAGGTGCCTGCCGGGCAGGTTGTCTGGAAAGATCTTATCCACGGTGAGATGGTTGTAAACAATGATACCCTGGATGATTTCATCATCGTTCGTTCCGATGGAAACCCCGTTTATCAGCTATCGGTGGTAGCGGATGATCATGATATGGGAGTAACTACCGTATTGCGTGGCGATGATCATCTTGCCAACACCAATAAACAAATCCTCCTCTATCGGGCGCTGAGCTGGCCCGTGCCGGAATTTGGTCATTTACCGTTAATCCTGGGACAGGATAAAAAACGGCTTTCAAAGCGTCATGGCGCCACTTCTGTGGAAGAATTTAAAGACCGGGGCATTTTCCCGGAAACTCTGTTCAATTATTTGTGCTTGTTGGGCTGGTCGCCGGGCACAGAACGGGAAATTTTCAGCAGGGAGGAGTTAATCCGCGAATTCAGTATAGATCGGATCAACCATACTCCGGCAGTCTTCGATGAGAAGAAACTTATCTGGCTAAACGCCAAATACATGGCCAACAAGTCAAACTCGGATCTCAAAAAAATTTTACAACCCTGGATAAGGAATTGCCATTGGAATCAGGATGGAATGAACCAATCCGCATTCGATCTGCTTCTAAATTTGGTAAAAATCCGTGCGAAATCTGTGATTGAGTTACAGGAGGCGGTACGCTTTTATTTTGAAGACCCCGGGGAATATGAGGAGAAAGGGATCCGTAAATATTTTTCCAAAAAAGAAAATTATGAAATTCTGAATGCTCTGAGTTCAGAGTATGAACAATGGTCGGGTTCGCTGCACGGCGTTCAAGAAATAGAAGATTGGCTCAGAGCCTTTGCGGAGAAAAGAGGACAGTCGGCCGGAAAGATCATTCATCCTCTGCGTCTGGCTCTGACAGGTAAAACAGCCAGTCCCGGCATTTTCGAAATAATCCATATTTTGGGTCGGGATAAGGTGTTGCGTCGTTTGAAAAAAGCAACAGAATTTATGGATAATTTGATCGAATAATGGGAAAAGCTATTCACATATTTTGCCTGGAACAAGACCGGCAAATTTCCGATTTAATTGCAGATGTATATAATTCCATTCCCTGTCAAATTGATCGGCAGACCGACTTCGACGCTGACACTCTTCATGCATTGGAAGGCAAAGAGTTTAATTTGGTTGTAGTGGATAATCATTATTTATCATATCCTATTGCTTCTTTGGAAACGCTGGTTCGGGATAATGCCGGGATGCAATGGGTTGTGGTGGATGAGGATCAGAACCTAAGAGGTTATCACCATTATCAAAATCTTAAGCTAATTTCAAAAAATGAAATTTCATCGAAATTGCCCCCGATCTTAGCGGAAATCTATCAAGAGATTCATGATTCTTCACTCAATAATTCCGTATTGAGCGGTATCCATTCTGCCATTATTGATACACTGGATATATTTATAGCGATTGTTCGTAAGTCGGGAGAATTTATTTACTTAAATAAGGCTGGCAGCGAAAGATTAGGCCTTGCCGATGAGGCGGGCATGGAAATTCGTTTTCAGGATATAGTCAGTGACGGCTTAACGGTCTGGGAATATCTTATTCGTCATTGTCTCCATGATAGACAGCCTTTGCAACATTATAAGATACTTTTGAGAGACCGTTTTAATCAAACCAGTAGCATCGATTTGAACATCCGAAGGATTCAAGCGGACGATGAATATCTTTTACTACAGGAGACTCCGCGCCCGACTTTACAGGGACCCGACACAGGCCATGCGGCGAGTAACATATTAAACCAATTTGCCCAGTCCATTGCCAATGAACTACTGAATCCGATCAATGTTATTTCCGGAAGGTTGCAACTCTTAAAAGGGACCTTATCCAATCATCGCGACCGGGATGCGTTTAAGAGCATAGCAGATATGCAAAAACAGGTGGATCGTATGAATGGAACGATTTCCAAGTTAGTGACCTTCGCGACTTTAAAGGAAGACGTGGTACCTCAGAAGATTCAGGCCGGGGAAATATTGAAGAATATCTCTTTTGAACCGTCTATCACCCGCTGGTTAGAGAAAGATCCGCATCGTCTTCAAGTTGAGGTAAAGGGAGAAATCCCGGTTCTTATGGGTTTGCCATCCCACTTTGATCTATTGCTTAAACTCCTGATCGAAGCGGGCCTGGAATTTGTAGGATCGGAAGGCGGAATCAGAGCAGAAGTATGCCGGGCGGAATCCGATGAACATAGGATGCAGGTAAAATTTTCTTTTCTTTTAACCTATTCAAATCCTATATTCGGTGAAGAACATACACTTTGCAAATTTATGCAAAATAAGCAAACAATTGAAGGTACCATTATCGACCACATCCTACATACCTATAAGGGGCTGGCCAGATGTGGTACGAAGAATACAGAAAAAGAATTTGTAGAAATACTCTTTCCCGTATACGATATAAACCCATAGTAGGGAGGTCTGATGAAATCCCGTGTATTAATCGTAGATGATGACTATGCTGCCCTGGAGATGATGCAGGACCTTTTTGAAAGCAAAGGGTATATTCCTTTAACCGCTCCTAACGGTATTGAGGCATTGAACTTAATAAAAAACCAAGAACCCGATATTGTGCTTTCAGATATCCGGATGCCTGAAATGGACGGTATGCAGTTATTGCGGGTGCTGACTAAGGAATATCCGCATATTCCGGTAATTATGATAACTGCTCATGGGACGGTTAATACGGCGGTGGAAGCCATGAAAATCGGTGCTAAGGACTATATCCTTAAGCCGCTCAGCCTCGATGAAATACTGGCCAAAGTGGAACGTATCACTCAGCTCAGTTCCTTAATTAAGGAGAATGAGTACCTGCTGGCCAAGTTGCAGCAGACCTATGATTTTACCAATATGATAGGTAAAAATGATAAAATCCAGGAGATTTTTCGTCTGGTAAAAGATGTGGCTACCACCAATACAACGATTTTAATTAATGGGGAAAGCGGAGTAGGTAAAGAACTCATCGCCAATGCGATTCACTACAATAGTGCCCGTGTCAAGCGGCCCTTTGTAAAAGTAAATTGCGGAGTTCTGGCCGAAAGTTTGTTGGAGAGTGAATTGTTCGGTCATGTGCGGGGTGCGTTTACCGGAGCCATAAAAGATAAGATCGGCCGTTTCGAAATGGCTAACGGCGGAACCCTTTTTCTGGATGAAATCGGAGATATTTCCTTGAATATGCAGCTTAAATTGCTACGTGTCCTTCAGGAAGGCGAGTTTGAACGAGTCGGCGGAACAGAGACCATTAAAGTGGACGTACGGATCATCGCAGCGACCAATAAAGATCTGAAAAAAGCAATCAAAGAGGGAACTTTTCGGCAGGATCTCTTCTATCGGTTGAATGTAATCCCTATCACCGTGCCTCCTCTACGGGAGCGGAAGGACGATATCAAATATCTGGTGAATCATTTTATTGAGAAGTTCAACCGCGTGTATGGAAAAACCATTCAGGAAGTTGAACCCAAAGCCATGGAATTAATCGAAGAATATGACTATCCCGGAAATATACGTGAGCTCGAAAATTTAATTGAGCGCATCGTTGTACTCGATAAAAAGGGTAAAATCACCGCAGAGGACCTTCCATCCTATATCCGCCAAAAT
Source organism: Calditrichia bacterium (assembly GCA_026983775.1). Taxonomy (GTDB): domain Bacteria; phylum Calditrichota; class Calditrichia; order Calditrichales; family Calditrichaceae; genus JALSTK01. The sequence goes on along the minus strand of JALSTK010000154.1, from coordinate 28,931 downwards.
GAAGAGGAAGATTATCCATCCGAAGTTGATTTTGATGAGGGTTTATCCAATATTGTCGACAGTTATGAACGTAATCTAATCATCAAAGCCCTGGAACAAAACAAGTATAATAAATTCCAGACGGCAAAAATGCTAAAAATGAATCGCAGCACCTTTATGTCCAAATTAAAAAAATATGGCATTAAATAGGATACCGGATGAGCGATGAAATATCTGGCCATATTTTGTACCGTACCCGACCGCGAGACGGGTTTGAAAATTTCGGAGACCCTGGTTAAGGAGCGATTAGCGGCCTGTTCAAATTTGCTTCCGGGAATACTCTCCGTATATTCCTGGCAAGGGGAAATCCAGCATGAATCCGAGGAATTGATGATCATCAAGAGTACGGAAAAACAATATGAGGCCATAGAAAAAAGAATAAAGGCTCTGCATCCTTACCAGACGCCGGAGATTATCGCTCTTCAACTCGTCAGGGGATCGGATTCCTATCTTAAATGGATCAATCAAGAGACAGGGGTAGCAGATGATAAATGATGAGAAATTTGCTTCTATTTTAAGTGACCGTCATTCGGGTTCGTATACGATTAGTTATAAGGCACTTGAATATTATCAACATTTAATCGAAAAAGCCGGAAGCGAAAAAACCGCAGCAGATGGGCTATACGAAATACTGCGGGATGCATCCAAAACCCTGATCAAACAACAACCTAATATGGCTTTGTTGCGATGGGTTGGTACCAATTTACTCACTTTTTTTAAGCACTTGCTTAAATCGGATAAAGAGGATGCCGAAATTATTTCCACCTTGCAGGAAAAAGCAAAGCAAATCAAAGCAACCCTGGAAAATAATACCCAAAAAATAGCCCAGATGGGTTCCAAAGTAATTGCTACTTCGAATAAGGTAATGACCATTAGTTCCAGTACAGCAGTTAAAGAAATCCTGCTGACCGCTGAAAAACAGAAACGGCGTTTCGAAGTTTTTAATTTACTCAGCTTTCCCCCTTCGGAAGGAAGCCGGTTTGCAGAGTTATTAGGTCGAAATGGAATCAAGACTACTGTCATTGCTGATTCTCAGATGGGGGTTTTTCTGGAGGATATGAACCTGGTTATGGTCGGTGCCGACCGAATTATCGAGCACGGCTTTATTAACAAAGCCGGAACCCTTCCTCTTTGCTTAACGGCTAAACATTATAATATTCCGGTTTATCTGGCTGCCGAGACCTTAAAGATCCTTCCTGAAAAGGAACGCTCCATTAAAAAGCGCAAAGAAGATCCGCGGGAAATATATATTCCGGAAAACAAGCTGGTCCATGTGGATAATGAATACTATGAAACCATCCCCCTGGATTTAATTTATAAAGTTATATGCGAGGACGGTGTCTTTGAAACATTCGAATTTATTAATTGGTATTTAAAGGAGGCATGATATGCCTACAGGTACATTCATTACGGTGGTAGAGGAAAATCATCAGATAGAGATACCCCCCGAAGTTGTGCAACACCTGCATCTGGAAAACGGTGATAAGATAGAAGTGCTTTTAAAAAAAATCCGGACACGACGTCTGGATATTAAGATTTCTAAAAATCCGTTGTACAAACTATTAGATAAATAGGAAGGCAGGGAGTATTTATGAAAATCATGACCTGTTTCATAGATAGTTCTGCATGGGTGGCAATCGCGGATGAAAACCATAGCCAGCATCGAAATGCTCAGGAATATTTTAGAAATCTTCTTGAATCCAATGTCAAGGTTGTAACCAACAATATTGCCGTTGATCTTGCTCTGGCATCTATTAAAGAGGCAAAGGGTAATGAGGCGGCCCGGCATTTCCTCGGCATTATTGATGAGAGTATTCTGACCATTAACTTACGGATGGATTGGATCTCCCGACGGATACGCAGAGCCTGTTTAAATCGCTATGTCAACGAGGAGGACAGCAGTCTTTCTCTGAATCATTTTTACTTATATGAATCGATTCGCCGTAAGAATGCCGATATTATTTTTTCTTTTGATTCCCGGTTGGTAAAATTCGGTTTACCTATAATGCCCCAGTCAGAGAGAGAATCATGAGAGGATTATTTTATTCCGCTTTTGGTGCCGAGCATATTACGCGTTTTTTGTTCTGTGTGGAACGTACCAGTTTACCGATCATGGAAATCCTGGCCAAAGAATCGGCTGCAAATAACCGGCATGTACTGATCCTCGGCCACCAGCCCATTCCTTACCCTATCGAAGGAAAGGTGTTGATCAGTCCTGAAACCGAGTTCTTGCTGCAATTGATTGAGGATGAAGAACCGCGGGTCATTTATCTGGCTAAAGGAATTTCCGATGATTTGTTACTGCCCTATGAAATGTCCGATATCAATCGGTTTGCTTCCGAGATCCAGACGGATATGATGTTATTTCTGCAATTAGCCCCGGATGATGATATTGAAGGTTATTTGGCACACCAACCCGGAACCCGCTGTGTTTGTGTTTTGAATTACAAAGAGATCAGCTCTATTCTGTTTGCCGATACCCGCTCCAAACAAACTCCGGGAGAATCTACCTTGTTTAAAAGGATCCATAAAATAGTATCCGAACATTGTCCGTTGTTTGATCATGCTCAATGCAGGAAAGATGCGATTTTATTTATCGATCAGGTTAAAAATTTGTTGGAAGAAAATATGTTACTTTCGGTTCTGCGTAAATATAATCAGCGATTCGAAGGCCACTTACTGATTGGTGATGTAACCCGATATCATGTAAGAGAGTTGCAGTGAAATCCCAAAAAGTGCTGGTGATCGGAACGAGCGATTTTGGGACGGCCTGTGCTTTACGCCTGGAGTTTAGCGGCTGGCAGGTTGTGCTTATCGGCAGGCAGATTGCCCTCGATATCTACCATACCCGTACTTTTACCGGAGGGTTTTTCAGCGGTAAAAAGACCATTAACAATGTAACCGCTATTACGCAAGCCGGCTCGATCGAACAGGAAGAGACTGCACCGGATATGAGCCTTGAAGATTTTGTAATTCATGAAGTGGCTAATCGGAGAATCCCGCTCATCGAATACAGTGAATTTGGAGCTATCAAAAAACTTCCCTTCCCCTATATAGTCATCACGGACGAGGCTATCTGGAAAAACCTTTTGCCTCTGACCGGTGAAGTGGAAGCAACAACGATCGGACCGAATGGTTTTACAGAAACGAATCTTACCTATCGCCTGGCCGATGATGATCTTTTTTTAGGAAGGGTGATTTATCCTTTTATTGAAGAGGACTTCGCCATCAAAGAACCACAGGAAAAAAGGTTAGGCAAAGAGGATAAGTTTCAGGTTAAGGCACCTCTGGAAGGTGTTTTTACGGCCACCAAAGAACTGGATGATGCCGTGCTGGAAAGAGAGGAAATAGGCAAAATAAATGAGATCCCTATTCTTTCTCCCGAAAAGGGGCGCCTATCCGGTATACTCAATAGCGGTTTGATCGTTCCCAGGAATACGGTCTTTGCAGAAATCGATACCTCTCCTTCGGTACGATCGGCGACTGTAATCCCGTCTAAGTATTTTTCGTTAGCCGGAGGCGTTCTGGAGGCAATTCTTTATGATCTGCATCTGAATACCACCTAGGGTCTGCAATCGACCGTGTGCAAAAGATGCGGTTAATATTTTAACCTTGATTTTTTAGATGCGGGATTTTATATAAACTGGGGAGGTATGAATACAAAAAACCATAGAAGGTGATACTGGGCAAACCGGTTTAAAGTAAGGAAGAACGGAAAAAAATAACGGAGTGTTTATGCAGGAAATTCTAAATGCAATTGACAAGGGTATCGTTGCCTACAACGAATATGTCGGTGGTTATCTGATCTTATCTCTTCTCATTCCAACGGGTTTATATTTTGCATTTAAATTTAAATTTTTACACGTCACTAAAATTAAGCATGCTTTCGATATTATACGTGGAAAATATGATAAAGCGGAAGATACCGGAGATATCAATCATTTTCGGGCATTGACTACCGCTTTATCAGCTACGGTAGGTACGGGTAATATCGTTGGTGTTGCCCTGGCTATATATTATGGAGGGCCGGGTGCGGTTTTTTGGATGTGGGTTACCGGCTTTCTGGGAATGATATTAAAATTTGTTGAATGTACTCTTTCATTCCTTTTTCGTAAAGTGCACGAAGATGGTTCCATATCCGGCGGACCGATGTATTATATCGAAACGGGGTTAAAAAATACACTGGGCTCATTTGCAAAAGTTATGGCGGTTATCTTTGCACTGGCAACCATTCTTTGTTCTCTGGGCACTGGAAATATGGCTCAGTCCAATTCGATCTCCGATGTTTTGCTTTCCAATTACAATATTCCTACGGCAGGCACCGGTATCATTGTTACCGCTCTGGTCTTGCTAGTCATTGTCGGTGGAATAAAAAGAATCGCCGAAGTGACTTCGAAATTGGTACCCTTTATGGCGGTAGCTTATTTTGCGGCAGCGATCACGGTTATCATCCTTTTTATAGATAGAATCCCCGCCGCCTTTTATCTTATTTTTACGGATGCTTTTACCGGAACAGCGGCAACCGGCGGATTTATTGGCGCAGCCTTTATTATAACCTTACGTTTTGGAGTGGCAAGAGGACTCTTCTCCAATGAAGCCGGTCAGGGGTCCGCTGCTATTGCCCACGCAGCAGCTAAAACCAAATATCCTGTACGGGAAGGATTAGTGGCCTCGGTAGGTCCCCTGGTCGATACTTTGATTATCTGCACCCTTACCGCTCTGGTGGTTATCCTTACCGGTTCGTGGCAAAGCGGAATCAAAGGGGTTGGAATGACGGTGGACGGCTTTACTAAAGGACTGGCGCCGCTGGGTTTGACCGGATTAGGGCAGCATATAGTAGCAGGAGGTTTGATTCTTTTCGCTTTCTCTACGATTATCAGTTGGTCCTATTATGGAAATCGTGCCGTGGAATATCTGGTCGGTGCGAAATATCTTAAAATCTACCAGCTGGTTTTCGGACTGTTTGTCTTTTTCGGTTCCGTGTGGGGAATTGATTTGGTCTGGCATTTTGTGGATATGGTAATCACTTTCATGACCATTCCGAATCTGATCGCCATTCTCATTCTTTCTCCTATTGTTAAGAAGGAAGTAACAAAATATTTTTCGATGATGAAGGGAATTTAGTTAAAAAAACGACTAACGTGCACAGCGTTCTGCATGCAAGGGCTTTTGCAGAAAGGTGAATTTTGCAAAGAAAAATTATTTGACACACATGGAGCGGTTACTTAAATTCAAAAGCTAAATTTTAAGAAGAGCCAGTAGCTCAGCTGGTAGAGCAGCGGCCTTTTAAGCCGTTGGTCCGGGGTTCGAATCCCCGCTGGCTCACAAAAGCCGAAGCCTGTGAATCCATTATTCAACAGGCTTTTTTATTCGGTTGAGTTGTCCTCACATCTACGCGAATACTTAGCCACGAATGACACGAATAGCTTTTAAGTCGGTTATATGGATTTCATGAATTAGTGATTTTGGGCAAGGGAATAACCTTGGTTTGTCTTAGGGTCCATAGGCAATACCATTTTTATATCATAAAAATACAAAATATTTTAGTCGCTATTTTTCAGTTTTTCTTATTTTGACAAATGCTTAATTAATTAGTTGTCTCCAGGACTTCACGGATTTTATCTGCCATTGTGTATAACGTATAAGGTTTTTGAATAAAATACTTTTTCATCCCTTTCCGGTCACGTTTAATAAAACGATCATCTGCAAATCCGGAAGCGTACAGAATTTTTATTTGCGACTGAATCCGCTTCACTTTTTGCGCCAATTCCATACCATCCATCTCCGGCATTACCAAATCGGTAATTAAAAGTTGTGGGGAACAGGAGTTACTTTGCAGCACCTCAAGAGCCTCGTTCCCGGATCCAACATCGGTAACACGATAATTAAGGCTGGTCAGCATTTCTTTGGCCAGATTGCGCACCTCTTCATCATCATCCACTAGAAGAATATGTTCATTATCTGCCGCTTTATGAAGAGTCTTTTTTCCGAATTTTTTCTTCATAAGCGAAAAATCCGTAGCCGGCCAGTAGATTTTAAAAGTTGTGCCTTTACCCGGTACACTGTAAACCTGAATATCCCCTTTGTTTTGCCTCACAATTCCATATACCGTAGATAAGCCCAGACCGGTACCCCGGCCTTTTTCTTTGGTCGTAAAAAAAGGTTCAAAAATTCTATCGATGATCTCTTTGGGTATACCGGTACCGCTGTCGCTAACCATGCATAGAACGTAGTTTCCTTCTTCCAACTCCGGATGTTTGGAGATAAACGGAGCGGCTGAATATATATTTTTCGTAGCGATCTCAATTCTTCTGTAGGACGTATCCATACCTGCCTCATTAATAGCGTCCCTGGCGTTCACGATCAGATTGATCAATATTTGTTCGATTTGAACCGGATCGGCTTTTATCGGCGGAATATCCGTACCCAGTACCGTTTCGAACTGAATATCCGTACCAATCAGTCGGATAATCATCTTATTTAATTCCTCGATGGTTGTGTTCAAATCGATCACTTTCGGATCAATCACTTGCTGGCGTGTAAAGGCGAGCAGTTTTCCTACCAAACGGGAGGACCGTTCCCCTGCTTTGTATATGGCTTTGATGTAATTATATAGGGCATCGTTTTTTGCAACTATACTTATAGCTAATTCGGAATAACCGTTAATGACGGTAAGCAGATTATTAAAATCGTGCGCTATCCCCCCTGTCAAAGCGCCGATAGAATCCATTTTCTGGATCTGGAATAGTTGTTCTCTTAAACGTTGTTGATCCGTTCTGTTTTCTATTACACCAAGATAATTGATAATTTCGCCGCGCTCATTTTTAATGGGGAAAACACCTGCAGATACATAGAGATTCCGGTTATTCCTGACTATCTTAAATTCACTTCTCCAATATTTCCCGCTTTTAATAGCCCGCCAAAGATGGGCAAATTCTTCTTTAGGAAAATCAGGGAAATTTTTATGACGGAAATATTGCCCAATCAACTCTTGCGGGGAATGACCAATAATATCATGAGCCCATTTATTAACATATTCGATTTTACCCTGCGAGTCGGTAATCATAAAAAAAACGGGACTTTGTTCAAAGGCAGCGGATAATTTTACGATCTTTTCCTCGGCAAATATTTTTTCGGTAATGTCCCGGTTAATGCCAAGAATAGCATTTTGATTATTATAAGAAATTTTCGTAAGTATTACATCTGTCCAGTATTCGGAGCCATTTTTATGGATCTTTTTTTCCGTAAACTGAACGCGTCCGTCCGATAATAAGCGCCGCTCTCGTTCTTCAATGAAAAAACGATTCCTGTCATCTGCGCATAATTGGGAAAGAATATTCATTTGCAACAGTTCTTTGCGGGAGTATCCGCTTTGCTGCTCTGCGGCCAGGTTTACATCTAAAATTTTACCTGTTTCCCCTTTGTCCATAGCGACCACAAAAATAGCATCCGGCATGTCATGAAAAAGCTGACGGAATTTCCGTTCGCTCTCTTTGAGTGCATTGATCCGGTTCACTCGTTTGGTTATATCGCGTCCGGAAGCGATTATGAAGGTTTCCTCAGCAATAGTTACGGGAGAAAATGAAAATTCAAGCGGAAATTCTTCTCCATTGCTGCGCAAACCGTCCACTTTATATATTTTTTCGGCTAACTTTTCATAATCTCCGGATTGAATGATATTTTTGACCCCATTGTTATGTCCGGTTTTATATTTTTCGGGCATTAAACAATTCAAATTTTTACCTAACACATCCTCCTCTTTTCTCAAAAACATTTTTTCTGCCGCAGGATTAAACAGAAAGCAGAGCCCTTTCTGATCAATCCCAATAATGGCATCCTGAGCGGCATAAATAACCCCTTTAAACAACGCTTCGCTTTTTTGAATGGCCTTTTTATGAAGATACTGTTCGGTAATATCGTGTATGATGGCCTGTACATAGGTTTGCTGTTCAATGACAAAGAAACTAAGATTGATCTCGGCATGAATACACTTTTTATCAAAGCGACAGAGTTCCAATTCAAAACTTTGCGGTATCCCCTTAAACGTTTGTGCAATCTTTTCTTCAATTATTTTTACGATACGAACTTTGTCGTCCGTATGGTCTGGTATAAAATTAATTAGCGAGGCGTTTAACACCTGTTCTCTGGAGCCGGCAAACAAATCCAGGGCCGCCTTATTGCAATCTACAAACATATCTTTGGTAAGAATAAAGATGGCATCTTTTGAATTTTCAAATAAGGCTTGATACTTTAAGGCATTATCAACCATAGCACTTAATACCTCGTCTCGGATGTCTATATTTTTTTTCGATCGTTTTGTAAAGCTTTCAATTTGACGAAGATAATTTATAATTCCAATTAGCTTCTTTTTATTATCATATACGGCTTTTGTTTTACGACGGATAGGAATTATCCTGTTATCTTTTGCAAGGATTTCATACTCACCTTCGGCCTCATCTACCGCTTCCAAAGAGGCCGAAGATCCGGAATTGTTTTTATCGGAAGAGATGAAAAAATCGGAAATGTGTTTACCGATTACTTCCGAACGTTTATGTCCGGTAAGCTTTAATCGCGCCTCATTACAGTCTACGATCACATAGTCGGAATTGAGGATTTCGATCGCCTCAGGCGCTTTTTCAAAATCGTTTTGCCGAAGGATATCGGTCGAAATATCCGGTTTGTTTTTTTCCATTTTAGATAGCATTCCAGAATACTTAAACCAAATTTTATTCTTGCTGAAACATTAAACTATTCCGAATAAGAACCATAGCTTCGGGCCCGTTCGGATTATTCCGGTGTTTAGTCTCATTATTTTTATCGGCTATTTCTTCAAAAACTGAAATAATATCGGTTAGGGATGTTCCTTATTTTTATTTTTTCCATAAAAAACAAAAATACGATATGCCGTCTCTTCTTTATGGTTCTCTTGGCAAATCTATGGGTAAAAAAATTTGAAAGATGAGCATCAATCTCCGAAATTTTGATTATCCCAACCAAAATATTAGGGGATAAAGATGCTCATCAAGACATTATTAAACAAGATAGAAAAGTTTTCTTCATTTGTCTATAGTAAAATTTATTTTGGTGTACGGGGTTTCAAAGATTGTATTATCGTTGAAGTCCACCATCGCAAAAAAAGCAAGGGGAAATGTCCGATCTGTTTAAGACGCTGTTCCACTTATGACACATCTCAGAAAGCGCGTTTGTTCTCTTACGTACCTCTGTGGGGCTATCCGGTCTATTTTTCCTATAAGCCTCGTCGTGTTCATTGTAAGGAACATGGCATTTTAACGGAGTATTTACCCTGGTCTAATGGCAAAGAACGCATCACCACGACCTATAAAATATTTTTGGGTCATTGGGCAAAGCGCTTAAGTTGGGCAGAAGTGGCCGAGGTGTTCAGAACGAGTTGGGATTCGGTAGCTTCCAGCGTAAAATGGGTAGTAGAATATGGTCTGGAACATCGTATGTTGGATAAAATCTATTCTATCGGTATAGATGAGATACAGGTATTTAAGGGACATCATTATATGACGTTGGTGTATCAAATAGATGCTCACTGCAAGCGATTATTATGGTGTGGCAAGGATAGAACATCCAAAACGCTGCTACGTTTTTTTCGTTTTTTAGGGAAAGAAAAAGCCTTACTGCTCAAATATGTGTGTACGGATATGTGGCAGCCTTATCTAAGGGTAATCAAAAAGAAAGTCCCCCAGGCTCTGAACATATTAGATAGATTCCACATCATGAAAAAGTTCAATGAAGCGATCGATACGATTCGTCGGGAAGAATATCGTTTGAATGACGAGAGCCAACCGTATTTGAAAAATGCCCGTTGGGTTTTGTTAAAGCGAGAAGAGAATCTTACGGATAAGCAATTTCTTAAGCTTAAAGACCTTTTGAAACGGGAATTAAAGTCGATTAAAGCCTACTTATTAAAAAAGGATTTTTTACGATTTTGGGATTATAAATACAAAAAATCGGCTGCAAAATTTTTAAAAAAATGGTGTACGAGAACCAACCGTACCAAGCTTGGTCCCATGAAAAAAGTTTCTAAGATGCTAAGCGAAAGACAAGAGTTGATAATGAATTGGTTCGACACAAATCCAAGACTTTCTTCGGGTATAATAGAGGGGTTTAATAACAAAGCCAAACTGACTATCAAAAAGGCATACGGTTTTAAAGACGAAAAATACTTGAAATACGCCTTGTATCTTACTCTCGGGAAATTACCTATGCCTAAAGTTACCCATAGATTTAACTGTTGAACCGATTTTCGTTTTAAATTGAAGAAGGCCCGTTATGTTTCCGGGCCTTTTTTATTTCGTTTATCGAATCGGGTACAAACATTTTTTTCATGGTTCTCTTGGCAAATCTATGGGTAAAAAAATTTGAAAGATGAGCATCAATCTCCGAAATTTTGATTATCCCAACCAAAATATTAGGGGATAAAGATGCTCATCAAGACATTATTAAACAAGATAGAAAAGTTTTCTTCATTTGTCTATAGTAAAATTTATTTTGGTGTACGGGGTTTCAAAGATTGTATTATCGTTGAAGTCCACCATCGCAAAAAAAGCAAGGGGAAATGTCCGATCTGTTTAAGACGCTGTTCCACTTATGACACATCTCAGAAAGCGCGTTTGTTCTCTTACGTACCTCTGTGGGGCTATCCGGTCTATTTTTCCTATAAGCCTCGTCGTGTTCATTGTAAGGAACATGGCATTTTAACGGAGTATTTACCCTGGTCTAATGGCAAAGAACGCATCACCACGACCTATAAAATATTTTTGGGTCATTGGGCAAAGCGCTTAAGTTGGGCAGAAGTGGCCGAGGTGTTCAGAACGAGTTGGGATTCGGTAGCTTCCAGCGTAAAATGGGTAGTAGAATATGGTCTGGAACATCGTATGTTGGATAAAATCTATTCTATCGGTATAGATGAGATACAGGTATTTAAGGGACATCATTATATGACGTTGGTGTATCAAATAGATGCTCACTGCAAGCGATTATTATGGTGTGGCAAGGATAGAACATCCAAAACGCTGCTACGTTTTTTTCGTTTTTTAGGGAAAGAAAAAGCCTTACTGCTCAAATATGTGTGTACGGATATGTGGCAGCCTTATCTAAGGGTAATCAAAAAGAAAGTCCCCCAGGCTCTGAACATATTAGATAGATTCCACATCATGAAAAAGTTCAATGAAGCGATCGATACGATTCGTCGGGAAGAATATCGTTTGAATGACGAGAGCCAACCGTATTTGAAAAATGCCCGTTGGGTTTTGTTAAAGCGAGAAGAGAATCTTACGGATAAGCAATTTCTTAAGCTTAAAGACCTTTTGAAACGGGAATTAAAGTCGATTAAAGCCTACTTATTAAAAAAGGATTTTTTACGATTTTGGGATTATAAATACAAAAAATCGGCTGCAAAATTTTTAAAAAAATGGTGTACGAGAACCAACCGTACCAAGCTTGGTCCCATGAAAAAAGTTTCTAAGATGCTAAGCGAAAGACAAGAGTTGATAATGAATTGGTTCGACACAAATCCAAGACTTTCTTCGGGTATAATAGAGGGGTTTAATAACAAAGCCAAACTGACTATCAAAAAGGCATACGGTTTTAAAGACGAAAAATACTTGAAATACGCCTTGTATCTTACTCTCGGGAAATTACCTATGCCTAAAGTTACCCATAGATTTAACTGTTGAACCTTTTTCATTTAATGCTTTTACGCACCCTGTCCTTCCATAAGCGGTAACCTTTGGCATTCATATGCAGACTATCACTGCGGAAAATATCCGCCCGTATAGTGCCGTCTGCATGAAGCATACTCCCGGCAACATCGATATAATGAAGATGGCTGTCCCTGGCCGTGTATGCCTTTAATAATCGATTCGCTTCCTGCATCTTGGGCCAAATCCGCTTACGAAGAATACTCGGCTTTACCGAAATAAAATAAAAGTCCGTTTGCGGATTTTTCTCTTTGATGTAATTGACAAATATTTTACAGTTTTCAATAAAATCCTCCGGCCGAACAGAATCGACGGCCATATCGTTATCGCCTTCATAAATGAGAATACGATTTGTCCCGTAACGGGCGAAGAAATCCTTAAACAGAAGCACATCCTGCATGGTCGATCCTCCAAATCCCCTGTGGATTATTTTTAAAGGGGCCAGGTCTTTCCCTATCGTTTTCCACATGCGCATACTCGAACTGCCTATACATAAAACCGCCTGCGCATCTATCAAACGGGCGCTATCCGCTTTGGCCCACGCTATAAAGGATTCTTTGTAAAAACGATTGGCCTTTTGGGCATCGGAGAAGTGGAAAACACCGAGGGGTGCGCTGGAAGTACAACCCATAACAGATAATAAACCTGTAAACAGGAATATAAAAAGAAAATTACGTTTGCTTTTAACGACAGGCCAATGTTTCATTCTTAAAATTCCTTTATTTTGCAGAGTGATTTACACCACGCAATAAGCCCTTTAAAAATAGATGTTTACCCGGAGTATGTGCTTTCACCCTATTTTGTGTTGAAAGAAATATAAAAAACCGACTTTCCCGAGACAACCGAAAAAGATAAAAATTTAATGGAATGCATATCCTACGGCAACACCTACCCCATGGGAAAAGGTATCGGTCAGGAGCGGTGTGTAGGCCACACGAAAGGTGAATCCTCCATGGGCGGGAAGATAAGCGTAGCCGATCCGTGCTGTGGCCCGAAGCGCTAAACCGGAGTGAGATCGATGATCATCCACACTGCCTGAAAGGTAAAGCAATAAGGGACCGCCACCTAACTCCAGTTTGTGATTGCCATTTCCCAACAGATAATTAGCCATAACAGGGAGAAGAAAGAGAGCAATGCTACCCGAATGCTGTCCATCCTCGGAGTGGAGCCTTTCGGTGGCAAAATACATCCCTCCTATTCGCCAGTCGAAATGTTTGCCGACATAGCGTTCATAATTTAACGAATACATAAAACCGTTACCCAGGGCTTCGATGAAAATACCTTGCCGGGCCCGGATCATTTTTTCCGATTGTTGACCAAAACACAAAGAGACAAAAATTAAAACTATCCAGACATAGCGTATCATATAAGGTCTCCCGTTTAAATGGTTTAACTTTTCAATTTCTTTTTGGACGGTTTAAAATTCGGATATATTTTTAAAGCCTTATGATAAGCCGTTTCGGCCTCATCCTTTTTTCCCGCAGCCAGTAAACCGTCTCCCAGGTTTATCATAGGAATTAGCCTCGGTGTTTTGCTCGTCCTTATATACTTCCTCCAGGATGAAGTCCCTGGCCTTCTTGTATTGCCCCTCATGAAATAGCCGGAGATCCGTTACAGGGACACCAATAATAAGAAAATTGCCCAGAATCCAGATTTTTAAGAAAAATACCGCTCTGCAGTTGTTGCATCATGCTCCCTTGTTTTGGAGAAACTATCCATTATTAAGAAAATCCGCTCCCGCGTGAGCCCTGCAGACCCGGTTCTACGGTCCCGGCTTACTAATCATTCCGCTGTAAGTACTTTTACAAGCACACCAACTAAAGCCAGAAGAGAAATGGCATATTCTAAACAAGCTCGTTGAAACCTCGCTTCTTGATCTTGAAGAACATTTCTTTTAAACGCTGTATCAGAAGGAACCGTTTGTACCATAGGATCAGGAACCCGGTCCGTATACTTTATGGCAATTCCGGTAAAAACTGGTGCCGAATAATCTTCGGCATTTTCTTGATCAAATAATAAACCGGTCTCTCGATTTTTAAACATTTTTTTAACATTCATAACCGCATCCGCCCCTTTTTGGTAGGCTTCGTTTTTCAGATAATCGATCAACATTTCGTTTGAAGCGTCTTTTTTACCAACAACCTCAATGAAGCCGATTTGAAGATAGCTCCTGCTTAAGGATGTCCCTTCAAAATATAGATCAATTTTCCCCGAAGAATTTTTAAACCTTTGGGAGGTAAGCGGTGTATAGCTTGTTGTGTTGTAATTGCCGTAGCTAACCGCACAGCCGTGGAAAAAATATAATATAGTAATAAGGACAGCAACCTTTAAAATCCTGAACATTGTAAACTCTTCTATGATTTTGCAATGAATGCCAACCCTCATACGGAGGTCAGAGGATCATTATTACTAAAATTTATTTTTCCGAAACCAGGCCTTAGCGGCATAACCCGGTTTTATAGAGAGAAAATATGTTTAAAAAGAAACGCGCATGCCAACCCGTAGCAGACCGGTTCGGTATTTTTCATTGGTTTGCATCAATGTGGCTGTCCAGTCCGGTGGATCATAGTCATATAACTGAGCCTTCTCCCACATGCCGTACGTATAGGAAGCATTTATAACGGTATTCCGATCAATCCGATAACCCACCCCTGCGGAGAGATACCGCTTATCATATTTTTTGTCCATATTCTTAAAGGGGGACGGTACATAACGGTATCCGCCCCGAACCAAAAGCGAATTATTAAAAAGTTTAACTTCTCCCCCCACAGCATAGGTGAGCGTGGCCTTGTAGTTCTGATCAAACAAGGGATTCTGATTCAACAAATCCGTATAATCCCGTTCATCACGATTATCCGGTTTTTCAAATTCCATTTGGGTCCAATCCTGGTATTCGGCACTGGCGCTAACCAGTATTTTGCCCAAATCATAGGAAACCCCGCCGCTAAATTTAAAAGGAACATTTATTTTATAATCAAACTGGCCATCGCCCAGATTGGACGGCTCTACATAGTTATACGTTGCATCATCGGCCAGGGAATAGATATCATAGGATAATTCGTCATCCTTAGACCAGGTTTCGGTGAGTGTTAAGGAATAGGGTAAAGCCACGGTCAGGCCGGCCCGGATTTGGGGTGTAATATGAAACATGCCCCCTACTTTAATTCCGATTCCTGAATAATCGGTTGTTAATTTCTGATAAAGATCATAATAATTGTAATAAAATTCTTCGATTTTCTGATTGTTATCATCATAAATATCATAGCTGTTATTCCCGTTCGGATCATCCTGGGAGTAGGTACGATTATACTGGCTGCTTCCCCCGATGAAATCTAAAGTAACACCCGCGGAAAAATTGGGAGACAGATCCATAGCCACGGCAATATTCCAGGAACGCAAATAACCGTCATTGGTAATGGTTTGCTTCTGCTGAACATCCCGGTCAAAATCCAGTATTCCATAATCTCCACGATCATTGCTTATATCAAAAGCCAAATTGTTACTTTGAGTGAGATTGCCCGCAAACTGCAGATAGCTGTCCAGGGATTTAAATCGTTGATATCCCAGAGCCAACACCAGGCTGCCGCGCACAACCGGAAACGGATAGACAAAACCGAGTGTACTGAATTTGGTAAAACTTTTTTGGCCGTCTGTTGTTTCATGCAGGTAGGTGGCCTTATCTTCGTAGTTCAAATTTTGTAAAGAGACATAGAATTGGCCCTGCCGTATCTGGGCTAACCCGGCCGGATTCCAATACACCGCGGAGTAATCATCGGCTACACCCGTATAGGCATTACCCATTCCTGCCGCCCGTATTCCAATACCTGTTTGGTCTTCCATTAGATTTACCGCCTCTTCGCTGGTTTGAGCCTGAACCGTTAGGGCAATTAAAAATACCAATATTGTTGTCCATATCGTCCTCATTATGATTCCTTTCTCTTTCCTATCTTCTTCTGGAACTATGGCTGCTTCTGGATGATCCCGATCTGCTGCTTCTATGTGAACTCACCGATGAAGAACTACGCGACCAGCTTCCCGACGAATAAGAACTGCTGGAACGGGTCGGTGAATAGGAAGAGCGATGGGATGAATGGCTTCGGTTGCTGTTCGAAGAACCCGATCTTCTAACCGGTGTCGCTCTATAAGAAGATCTGCCTGATTTTTTGGATGACCTGACCCTTGTTTTGGTTCCGCTACTACGGCTACGGCTCTTGCCGGAAGATGCTTTTCTAATCTTTTTAACAGACCGGCCTGAGTTCGCTCTCTTAACGACCCTGATGCGCCTATTACCGTTTGCGGGATAAATCACCTTGTAGGTTCTCCGTCCTTTTCTGACCCTTGACTTTCCGGTCGATCGTTTGGTAGTGCGCACCGCTGTTCTGACCGCGGTTGCCGAAGATGTACTTCCCGATTTTCCTTTGACGACCCGTACGGCTTTTGTACTGTTCTCAAATCCATCCGAATTTCTACGCACAACGGTACGGGATGTGGTATGCGCTCTTCCGCTGGTACGGGTTACCCGACTACTGCCGCCCGGCCTGCTGGTCCATCCTCCTCTGGCAAATGAACGTTGTTTAAAAGGCGGAACATACCCGTCGTAACCCCAACGAGGATGATACCAGTAATACCACCCGGGAATTCCCACTACATAAATGGGACGATACCAGCCGAGATAGGGCCAATTATAATAATAATCGGAATAGTAAAAATCTAAATACATATCCGGATAATAATCATCCCAAAAGAAAGGATCGAAACGGCTAAAACCGAAACGAGTATAAAGCAGCGGATCTCTGTCAAAATAATAATTATTGATTTCCGTCCCGCCCTGATCCTCATAATAAAGCGTATCGGAACGGGTCTGCTCATCATATTCATCATTTTGGTCGAAGTCGCTAACATATGCTTGTTCATGCTTTACCATAGCCAGCTGGGTGTAACAGGAACTGACCAGCAGGCCCGCAGTCAAGATGGAAAGCAATACGATTAGCAGATGTTTATATTTTTTCATTGTATAACTCCTCACAATAGACTTTTATCTGTTATTTATTTATACAACTATCATACCAAAAAGTTTATTCTTGTTTCACAGGCATTTCCGGCCATGCTATTTTAATAGTATGTAAACAACGTTTTCAGTGGCCGGCTTTAAAGATAACTTTGTTTACTATCTACGCAAAGTAGCGATGAGTCGTTTCTCATTTAAGAACAGGTCCAGGGCATCATGAATATGCTTGACCACAATATCCGCCGCATCCCATGTCTCCCGGGCAACGCCTTCCCCCTGCAAAATAGCAATACCCAATCGAGCTTTTTTTAACATTAACCGATCATTCCGTCCGTTTCCGAAAGCCACTGTGCTCTCCGCTCCCAATTTTTCCACATACATCCCCTTGGCCTCCGCCTGGTGTTCTTTACCGAGAATAGTAACCGTACAGGGCATATTTCCCATTTCCTGGCGAACCAAACCGAAGGTATCTGCCGTGAGTACATAAAGATCCACTTCCGGTGATAATTTTTGGAAGCGCTCGGCGACACCGTTCAATAGATGGCCATCCACTGCCAAAGTACCGTTGAAATCCATAACAAAATGCTGAATCCGGAAACTACCATATCCCGGAATAGTAAAGTGTAACATCGTATTCCCCTGTCATTTAAACAAGCTTACTTCAATCTGGTGGCGCTTCAACATCTTATGCAGTCCTACCCGGCTAATGCCCAATTGTTCTGCGGAGCGCAGGATATTGCCCCGGTTATCTTTAAGAGCCCGATGAATCATTTCCCGCTCCAGGCGACCAACCGCTTCTTTTAAATTTTGTTCGGATGAAGGAATTTGAATGGTATTCACGGCCATCTTCCTAAAACGCGGTGAAAGCAATTCATCATTTATAAAATTTCCCTCATCGACCAGGGTGACCATGCGTTCAATCTCATTTTCCAGCTCGCGTATATTCCCCGGAAACGGAGCTTGTATCAATTTTTGCAGGGCGGCAGGACGAATCCCCTTCACCTCTTTGCCGATGCGCCTGCTATATTTTTCTATAAAAAAATAAACCAGTTCCGGAATATCTTCTTTGCGCTCACGCAAGGGTGGCAGCTTAATAGGAAAAACGCTTAAACGGTAAAACAGGTCTTCGCGAAAACGGCCTTCCTCCACCTCTTTTTGTAAGTCCCGATTGGTGGCGGCAATAACCCGCACATCCACTTTTTTGGTCCGGGTAGAACCGAGAGGCTTGATCTCACCTTCCTGCAGCACGCGCAACAGTCCCAATTGCAGAGCAGGAGACGTATCGCCGATCTCATCCAGAAAGATCGTGCCCTTATCCGCCATTTCAAATAACCCCTTTTTATCGGCAACGGCTCCGGTGAAGGAGCCTTTGACATGGCCGAACAATTCACTCTGCAGCAAGGTATCCGGTATGGCGCCGCAGTTCTGGACGACAAACATTTTATCCCGCCGTTCACTGTTGAAATGGATGATTTTAGCCAGTAATTCTTTCCCTGTGCCCGTTTCACCTAATAGCAAAACGGTCGTTGGGGTATCCACTACTTTTCTAACCAGTTTGAAAATATGTAACATCTTAGGGCTGTTACCGATAAAATTCCCCAGGTCCAACTCTTTTTCAATTTGTTTTTGCAACAGCTTTTTTTCCGACACCAAACGCTTGTTGGCACTCTCCAACCGCTTTTGCAGTAACCGATTTTCCCTGGTCAAACGATAGCGGTCCGTCGCATTCCGGACGATCTGTTTCAACTCTTCCGGTTCGAACGGTTTGGTGATGTACTGGAATATTTTAGCCTTGTTCACAGCATCGATGGTGGCCTCAATATCTGCATATCCTGTTATAATCAAACGCATGGCATCCGGCTGAATCTCCCGCGCTTTGGAAAGAAAGGTCACACCATCCATCCCGGGCATTCGTTGATCACAAAGAATGACACTGATCTCGTTTTTCTGCATTATACCCAGGGCCTGCTGGCCGCTTTCTGCTGTAAAGACACGATAATCCTTCTTGAACAAGCGTTGCAGGGCATTTAAAATCTCCTGCTGATCATCGACAATGAGTAATCCCGCTTTTTCCATTGCTCCCTCTATAAATATATAGTTTTATTTCCTATGGTGATTCTCTGTTATCTTCTTCCCCGGGGAAAGGGGGATGCGTACCGTAAAGATAGTCCCTTTATTCACCTCACTCTGAACATCGATCTCGCCACCATGCTTTTTGACTATGGTATACGAGATACTTAGGCCCAGGCCGGTGCCTTTGTTAACTTCCTTAGTTGTGAAAAACGGATCGAAAATCCGCGGCAGTACTTCGGGGGAAATCCCCTTCCCGGTATCGGCAATTTGAACGATCATCCAGTGCTCATCATTAGATGTAGTAATCGTGATCTGCCCCTTGCCTTCAATAGCCTGCACGGCATTCGAAAGCAGATTCAGAAAAACCTGATTCATCTGGCTGGGATTGCAATAGACCGGTGGATCGGCTTTAATCTCTTTCTTAATAATGATGCCGTCGGGAATTTGGGATTGTAATATATGCAGGCTACTCTCCAGGCCTTCGGATAGACGAACTTCTTTCCATTCGGCCTGATCCAGACGGGAAAAATTCTTTAAATTAAGAACCAGTTGTTTAACATTCCGGCTTCCGGCCAGATTATCTTTGAGAATCGCCTGTAAATCGCTTGCTATTTCCAGAAAACGCTTACGCCATTTCCCAGGCCCTTCCTTTTCCGCATGTTCCCACAATTCAACCAAATCATCCACATATTCCTGCAGAGCCATGGAATTGGCATAAATAAAACTGATCGGATTATTCAGTTCATGGGAAATACCCGCCACCAGATGTCCCAGGGAAGCCATTTTTTCAGAGTGCACCAACTGGCTCTCTTTATTCCGCAATTCCTCAAAAAGACGGGTCAACTCCGCATTCTTTCGATCCAATTCCTTATTGGTTTTTTCAAGCTTTTGTAAATATTCCTGACGAACTTCGGCTTCGGTAAGCTGTTGAACCAATCGTTCCCGTTCCTGAACAAAGTTGTTGTTGGCAATGGCAATGGCAACCTGATTGGCAATCGGTATCAAGGATTGAAGAACTTCCCGTACCATACGTCGTTGCGGCTCATCAACCTGTAAACCGATCACACCTAAAAGCGTTTCGTCCTGACGAAGAGGAAGTAAAACATTCATTCCGGATGACCTTAAAACAGGTTGGAAATCTTTTTTTACATCCAACAGATATTGGCGTTGAATTTTCCGAACCATCTCCCTGGTTAGCCGAAAGCTTTTCCCTTTGCCCTTTTCAAGCCATTGCACAAGTAGGTGATCCTCTTCTTTCAGATGATACAAGTCCACCCGCTTAATATGATCATGTTTTAAAAGCGTTTCTTTTAATTTTCTGTATAGCACGGCGGTATCATGTACGGTTAAAATGCGGTTACTAAATTCCTGTAGAATTTTCACAAAATGCAGACGTTTTTGACGCTGGCGATATTGTCGCTCCGAATACATCAGGAACGAAAGAATAAAAATAACCGAAATAACATTTAAACTGACCAGGATGATGGTAACGGCTAAGGCCCGCATAGCCACAAATAAAATTAAAGAGAGCACAAACCAGAAAATAAGCTGGGTAGATACTTCCGTAGCCTGCCAGGAATAACGCTTTTGTCCGATTCGGCTGTAAAAATATATTAAAGAGAGTAAAAGAAGTATCAGAAAAAGATCGATCCAGAATTCTTTGTGACGTAGATGTTGCAATACATAGTTTTTGGTAAAATATAAACGGGTTAAAAAAATATTAAATTCATTAAAATGGTACGTGTGACCCGGTATCAGATCACCCGTATATATCCTTTTACCCGAGGGAAAAATAATTTCGGCCTGTATTTTTTTGTATCCTCCCGTTCCCAAATGGATCACCGGATCGGCGCTGGACAAATAACCGCATGAAGAGTAGATCCCCCTGGAACCGATGAAACGCCGGATCGTATCCTGTACAGCGTAGAAACGAACCCGGGCCCCGAACGCATCCCGGTTGGAGCGCACGCCAGTGAGATATACTTTAATGAAATTTTGATTATTGGTTGGATTTAAAAAAATCTGGCTTAAGCCGTTTTTATTTGCCACCAAAATATCCAGGTCGCCGTCGTTTTCCAGGTCTGCTGCTGCACAACCTGTACTATACAGCGCTTGCCCGTCGGAATCAAACTGCTCATCAAAAGAGCCCCGGCCGTTATTTAAATAGAGTCGATTGATTCCTTTGACGGAAAAAAACAGGTCCAGCCAGCCATCCTGATTAAAATCGGCAATTAAGATACCATAGACCCGCTCAGCTATTTTTTTAAAGGGAGAGAAGTGGATTTCCGTAAAGCGCAGGTGCCCCTTATAACTATCGTTTCGATACCAGTACACCCGGCCATTCTGACCCGCTACGAACAAATCCGGATCACCGTCATTATCCACATCGCCGCAGGCCGCGCTGTTGGTTGATATTGCTCCCTCTAACGTAGACAGGGAAATCCTGGCCGGTTCGAACATTCCCTGACCGTTATTCAGCAGTAAATAGTCGGGAGCAAACCAGTTGGCTACATAGATATCGGCATCGCCGTCCAGATCAAAATCAGCACTTACAGCCCCTTCACTTACGGCACTGTCCGTGAAAGCATCGCTCCAAAGCTTTTCCTTGAATTCACCGTTACCCAGATTAAACAGGAGCCGATTCGAATGGTGCTCATCCGTTATATACAGATCGAGTTGACCGTCATTATCGGCATCCAGCCAAAGGGCCTGATTGGCGTCCACCAAACCATGCAATTGTAAATTGGCCGTAACATCGTCAAAAAGCAAATGCCCCCTGTTTCGAAAAAGCTTTTTAGTCTTGCCCCAACCGGAAAGAAAAATATCCGGCAAACCATCGTTATCATAATCGGCTGCCGACGCGCCCAGCTCCAGATTCATGTGACCGCGGGGCATTAGATTTCCGCCCAAACCGGAATAGATGGTGCGATCGATGAAAGGGATGATGCCGCCGTTGTTGATTAAAAAACGATTCAGATTGCGAAAGCAAACGATATAAATATCCGGCAGCCCATCCCGATTGAAATCTCTGAAGGCGGTTCCGTAACCGTCCTCAATATCGGGAATCAGACCTGAAATCCGGTTAGCTTTAAGCATCCTGAATTCCGCCGACCGGACCGACATTGGTAAATAAAACAGAATAAGAAATATAATTGTTAAATACTTCATAGATATTGCGCCCATTTGGTGCTCAACTCATAGTGTTAACACAATTTACACATTGACTATTAAGTTGGCAAGATTTAAAAATTCTCTATTGAATGCCCCTTGATTCCATATTGTTTTCCGGGAGTCATATGGAAAAATTTATTAACTTATGTTATTAACGGTTTATTTAGTTGCCGGCAGACCCGTTCCATCCGGCATAAAACCGAGATTTTTTTGCTTATCAAAAAAGGACGGGGCGAGATTTTAGATAGCGGAGTGCTAAATGAAAATAGGATTGGTATTAGGAAGCGGTGCAGCCCGGGGGTTGGCCCATATCGGTGTACTAAAGGTTTTGGAAAAACAAAAAATTCCCATTGATATTATTGTTGGGACAAGCATGGGCGCCATGATCGGCGGGGTCTATGCGGCCGGGCTGAAGGCATCGCAGATAGAAGAAATTGCCTGTGAAACCAACTGGTTACGGGCCGCACAGATTCTGTTCCCAAAAAAATTACAGAGTAAAGGGTTAATTGACGGACAACGCGTGCAGGAATTTTTACTCGCTCTTGTGGGCGGACGAAAAATTGAAGAGCTGCCCATACATTTCGCCTGCATTGCCACCGATATTTGGACCGGTAAGGAAATTGTTTTAAATGCCGGTTCCATGGTAAGAGCCATACGGGCCAGTATCTCTTTCCCTTTCTTATTTTCACCACTTGAGATTGACAACCATTTACTGGTCGACGGAGGTGTCGTAAATCCTTTGCCGGTTAATATTGCCCGTGAAATGGGCGCTGATCTGGTAATCGCTGTTGGAACGATGCCTTCCATCAACAGGCAAATCCAACATTTGAATTCCGGTGCCGTTTTACCGGTCACAAACCTTTTGGCGGCCTCCGGTTCTTCCTCCTTCTTCAATCGATTTATTACCTATTTGGATGAAAAAAAATCCGCCTCAAAACGGAAAGCAAGGGCTTTAAAAAAGCCCGGTATCCGGCAGCAAATGGTCCAGATTGCGACTACCATGGAGCATATGATCTTATCGCTGCGCTTAAAAGAGAGTCCACCGGATATTTTAATTACTCCAGAGGTGGACGATTTTCAATTTTTTGATTTTAATAAAGCTGATATAATTATTAAAGAAGGGGAGAAAGCCGCTGTAGAACAAATGCCAAATTTAAACACCTTTTTAAAGGGCAAGCTCTCAAGGACGCATGAATAAAAAAATCCCTTACCATTTTCACGGAAAGGGATTAATTTAGCGAGACTCAGACCCATGGGGGGCAGAAACTTAACGGGCTTTCAGCTTAACCTTTACCTGCTTTTCTTTTCCGCCGCGTTTTACTACAACCGATACCTCATCCCCGGGCTTTGAACCCTTCAGCATTTGGGAGAAAGAACGCAGATCGGTTATTTTAGCCTGATTGTATTGCGTTATGACATCACCGCCTTTAAGACCGGCTTTGGCGGCCGGAGAGCCGGGGACAACACTCTGAATCCGAACACCTGTTCCATGGTAACCGAAATCCGGTACGGTGCCCATGGAAACACGGCGCGTTCCTTTCTTACCGCCCGGCTGACTTTTTCTTAACTGTTTTTCACCCAGAAAAGTCAACGGTTCCTTGCGCTCAGCAAGATACTCCAGGGCTTCTTTCGTAAAGGAAGCGACCTGTACCAGACCCCTGGGATCGATTTTATCCCAGGTGTCGGTCGGACGATGGTAGTCCAAATGAGGACCGGAAAAGATCTGTACCGCCGGAATACCGGCCCGAATGAAACTAACCTGATCGCTGGCATCGAGCTGCTGGGTAACCATCTCATAGGGTACACCGGTTACATAGCCCACCCCCATGAATAAGAAAGGCCATTCTTTGGCCGATGCTCCGTTGAGCACCAATATCTTTTTCCCGTTTAAGCGACCCACCGTATCCAGATTCAGATCGGCGATGATTTGTTTGGGAAGGAATCGGCCATTGTGTTGCACAAAATAGCGGGAACCCAGCAATCCGGCTTCTTCCCCGGTAAAGGCTACGAAAACAATGGTGCGCATGGGATGAGCCGTTTTGCCCATGGTGCGGGCCAGCTCCAGCATGACCGAGATTCCACTGGCATTATCATCGGCACCGTGATGAATTTTGCCCTCGTCACCTTTGTGCACATCCGGCCAACCGAGTCCCAGATGATCATAATGAGCGCTCACCACCACCGCCTGCCCGGCAAATTTCGGGTTAACACCGGGAATAATTCCGATAATATTTTTAACCGTCTTTTTACGGCCCCGGGCGTCAACCACCGCTTCGAAGGGTTGAAAATAATCTCCGTCCTTTTTCCACGGCTTTAGTCCGGCCTCTTTAAATTGCTTTACAATATAGCGGGCGGCCTGTTCCAGACCCTCGCTGCCCAGACCCCGGCCTTTTAAGGCATCACTGGATAGAAATTTAATATCCTTCATCATTCTTTGAGCAGAGAAAACCGGAGCCAGTTGAGCCAAAGCCGGCCGTTTCGGTACGGTGCGCACAAAATTGCTGGGGATCGTACCGTCCCGAAAAGGAATGATTTTTTGCAGAGGAGAATGGATGGTAGGCCATTGCCCTTTGGCTACATTGGAGGGCTCGTCTCCGGTAAAGGCCAGATAGCTGTATTTACCATAATGGGGTAATTTACGGGCTAAGCCGGGAATTGCCTTGATGTTATGGACACTCAGCCAGGCCAGAGCCGATTTCGGATTGCCGGGATGACGAACCGTTATTACAAAACTGTGATCTTTCCTCTGTAATGTCGTTTTGCCCAGCTGAATGGAATCCCGTCCGACCGCTGCATCATAGCCGCTTAAACCGTGCAGGACCAGCGGGAAAAAACGGTTTTCCTTACCAAACAGCCAAACAGCCCGGTCGGCAGGAAGGGTATCCACTTCGGTGTCCGGTTTTATTTGGATATCCTTACTCTTATCCCTGGCCCAGGTAGAAGCCAGTTGCTTAAGAGCTCTTGTTTTAAGGGAATCTTCTTTGGAAGGTAGAACGATCAAAATTTTCGTGGACCCGAATACCAGAGAAAGTGCCGGAGGGATCTCCCGGTAGTCCAGACGGCGAAACACATCATAGGCAGGGTCAATCTGAATGGCCAGAGGACGATCCTTAAAATTCAGCTGATAATGCTGCTCTTTAAGATTCATTTCCACTTTCAGCAGATGTATGCTGTCTTTAAAAGAAACCGCCACCGGAATAAGCAGATTAAAAGCCGGTTCGGATTGAATTTGCTTTAAGGTGAATTGCAGATCGAAATCATCCGCGTGCGGTACAACCGAAACGAAATCCAGCTCTAATTGCGGAGCCCCTTTCCGCTTGACCCACTGATCAAAAAACGATTTCAGATCCTGTTTACTAACCGCTTCGGCCGTCTTGCGGATATCATCGAACGAAGCCCGTTTAAATTTGAACTGCCGATAGAAATTCTGCATGGTTTGGATAAAAGATTTGTCACCCATACGTTCCCGTAGCATATCCCATAGCATCATTCCTTTGCCATAACCCACGGCCTCCGTGGGCGCATCATGGCGGGACAGGAACTTGCCGAGCGGAAAATCATTTTGCTCATTCACATAATCGGTATATCTCTGCAGGGCGGCCCGGCGGTATTGGGCACCCCGGCCGCGCTGTTCCTTAATTAACTGATCGGCATTGTAAACCGTTAAACCTTCGCACCAGTTGCCCCCGCTGAAATCCACATAAACGCTGTTGCCCCACCAGTTATGGAGCAGTTCATGGGGGTAGGAGGAATGCAGAATAAAAGGAAAACGAATGATCTTTTCACCCAACAGTGTAAAGGAGGGCATCCCATAGCCGGTTTCCCAAAAATTCTCCACCAGGGCAAATTTCCAGAAGGGATAGGGACCGATCAATTGACGGTACATCTGCAGATACTGGGAGGTGGTTTGTAAATATTTATTGGCCAGACTTTCATCGGCGCTACGTAAAAAGGCCATAACATGTACCTTACCGGCCATGGTTTCATATTCATGAAAGGGAGCCGCAATTAAAAATACTTCTTCCATGGGTTGTGGAGAATTCCAAACCGTTAACTGCTGATCCCCCTCAACCTTGCGCGTGGTTCGTTTCCCCTGGCTGACCACATCCCATCCCGACGGTACACGGGTACTCAGCTCAAACGTGAAAAGTTGGTCATTAAACCATGGGACCCAATCGGTGGAACCGGCCAGGTAGACTCCCTTTTCGGAAATTATACCCGGAGAGGTACTGAATCCCCTGGCATATTCTTCGGAAAGCTGTTGGACCGGATAATAAAGCTTGCCCGAATAGGTGAGCGTTACTTTCACTTCTTTTCCCGGTGGCTGTTCCCAATCGAGTGCATATTTATTTTGTGAAATCCTGGCAGCAACCTGCGGAGCCTCCATGTCCATGCCCACATCCCGGGCTTTTACATTTTTTTGGACGAGAGACAGTTTTACACCCGCTGTCTTAACGGCTACTTTTAAATCGTTATTTAAAACGAAGGTTAAATGCTTCCGGAATTGAGCGGCGGGGATGGTTATCTCATCACTCACCGCGACCGAATGGGTAGCGGGGGTTACCGTGGCGGTAATATGATGATGAATGAGACCCTGCGCCGAGGCCAATTGCACCAGCAAAAGGCCGGATAAAATCAAAGCGGTTTTTTTCAACATTGACAATTCCCTTTCCTGCTCCAGTAAAAAATTATGCCGACCACCAACCTTTTAACGGACTATTACCTGCAATGGATTTTTAACTTTCAAATATTTACGGGCCACACGCTGAACATCCGCCAGCTTCACCTCTTTAAGCTGATCCAGAAAACGCTGATCGTATCCGATATCATCATGAAAATAGTAAGAATAGCCCAGATAATATGCCCGGTTGATGCTGGACAGACGACGGAACATCATTCTGCCCAGATACATATTTACAGATTTTTGTAGATCGTCGGTCGTTACCCCTTTCAATATTTTTCGATTAAAGAAACGGGGATACTGCGGCAATAAAACATCCACATTTTTAGGACGCGTGCCCTGCTCAATATAAAACAGGGCTTTATCATCCTGCAATTGGATACCGGCGCTCATATGGTAGGCCATACCTTGTTTTTCACGGATATCAAAGACAATCTTATCACTTAAGATCAATGACAGGGCTTTTAAAGCGGCTTTGTCTTCAGGATCTATTTGGCGGGTATATCCCCAAAATAAATAGGAGCGGTTTCCACCGCCATTCTTTTCAATTTTCACCGGTTTGTCAGGAATAGTAAAAGATTCGGTATAAGGCCCTTGGGTAAAATGTGTTTCCGGCCCGACAAAAGCAGAAAAATCTTTTTTAATCCGCTGCGCCGAATCCGGCGAAACAACGGAAATGACCATATTGGCCGGTGTGAAATAGATTTTGGAAAATTTACTCAGATTATCAAAAGTCAACGGGCTGGGACCCGTCGGATAGGCTTGGGGTTGATAAATCAGGTTGGTGTAAAGTTTCTTAAACATCTTTTTGGCCTTATTCCGACCCATCATCATAGGTGCTAATTGTTTGAATTTCATTACGGCCTTGTTAAATTCGCTTTCTGTCGGTACAAAGTCCGTAAGCTGCTTGTTTAAGAAACTGATAATCTGATCGCTGTACTCTGCCAAACCCTCCACACGGATATATCCGAAATCCGGATTCAGATAGATATCATCCATGGGAATATAAGGATTGTCGTTAACGGTAATCTTCAAGCCGAAACGGCTGCTCTGTGCCTGCAGTGTTTCCGAAGATAACCTTTGTCCCACACAGTCATGTAAAATTTTTGCGGCGTCTTTTCCGTATTTGGATTGCAGCGACGCTTTATGGCCGATTAAATAGTGAATGGCAATCAGATGGGACGCGGGATTTCGGGCAATAATCAGGATTGGTCCGCCCGGAATGTTTTTAAATAATTTGGGAGCAATCGCCCTTTGTTTTTGTGACTTGGAAGCTTTTGGATTAGGCTCCTGTAAAAGGATGACGGGCGACGCTTTCAAATGTATTCGACTTAATTGTCCGGCTGCTTCCACATATTTGGACGGATTGTAATGGGCCAAAACAGCTTCAATACCGTTCACTGCAAATTCATCGGCATTAAAGATACCGAACATGTGCGGTTTTTCGATATTACGCAGGAAAGCGGTACGCGCTTTGGCCGCCTCTGCCGCCACCCTCTGACCGCTTAATGCGAGTGAATTGTGCCCAAGATAAGCGGTGACCTGCTGAACGATACTATCCATATGATCCGTTTTCGCCAGCACCATATCCACCTGAATATAATCGGCCAGAGGAGATGGATAAGTAGAAAGTGAAAGCGCTTCGACTCTATCATCAAACTTTTTACCCAACTGATTTTGTAGACCGGTTTTAAGCTGTCGTAGAACCACATCCAGTAAATCATTAAAGATGGCATCGTGTTGGCCCGGAAGGCGGTAGAATAGCTGTAAACGATTTTTATTCCCCCCGTAAAATTCGTGGTAGACCTGGCCGGCACCGGCAGGCTGCCAACTACTTTTATCGAAGCCCGTACTCCAGCCGGTTGTTTCACTTCTTTTTACATTTCCCGGGGGTATTGCACCGTATATTTTTTTAATCTCTTTTAACATGTCTGCAGAATTGAAATTGCCGACAACGCTCATTACCATATTATTAGGGACATAGTTGTTTTTATAAAAACGATAGACATCATCTCGCTTCATACCCTCAATAGTGGAATAGGTACCAAGAGTGGGCAGAGAGAGGGCGTGTCCTTTGTAGAGAACGGAAAGGATATTACGTTCCTGCTGGGACCCGGGATCGGCCAGGGTCTTGGATATCTCTTCCAGGACTATACCCTTTTCTTTGTTATATTTTTTTTCCGGAAGCGTGGAATGGAAGAGCATATCAGCCTGAATTTCCATCCCT
>JALSTK010000153.1 GCA_026983775.1 Calditrichia bacterium | reverse complement strand
TTTGCCCACCTTCTAAGTGAGATAAGCCATTGTATTTAGCCGAATTGATCATCCGACCCGGCCCGACATAAGCTTCTTTCAATACGGTTTCTTCTCTCGTACCGGGCTGAACAATCACCTTTTCGATAGGTAGATGATATTTCTGAGCAAACTCAAAATCTCGGGTATCATGAGCAGGAACCGCCATAACGGCTCCGGTACCGTAAGTTGCCAGAACATAATCGGAGATCCAGATTGGCACCTGACGCCCGTTAACAGGATTAATGGCATAGCTACCTGTAAAGACCCCCGTTTTTTCATTCGTCACGGCTAAACGGTCGATCTCTGAGGTTTTGGCAGCTTTGTCCACATATTTCGTTACCGCCTGCTTATATTCCGGAAGGGTCAATTGTCCGACTAAGCGATGCTCCGGAGCCAGGACAACATAAGTTACGCCAAACAAGGTATCGGGTCGGGTCGTAAAAACTTCGATATCCGTATCGCTATGATTAAGCACGGAAAAACGAATTTGAAGGCCCTGGCTCTTCCCAATCCAGTTACGCTGCATGGATTTTGTTTTTTCAGGCCAATCGATTTTATCCAGACCTTGTAATAATTCTTCGGCATACTCCGTAATTTTAAAGAACCATTGAGTAAGATTCTTTTTAACGACTTCTGTACCGCAACGTTCACATTTACCATCCACAACCTGCTCATTGGCCAGCACAGTTTGATCTTTAGGGCACCAATTAACCGGAGCTTCAGCACGATAGGCTAAACCATGTTCATACAATTTTAAGAATAACCATTGAGTCCATTTATAGTAATCGGCATGGCTGGTATTGATCTCATAGTCCCAGTCGTACATGGCACCGATCGCTTTTAATTGTTCCCGAATGTAGTTGACATTATTTTCGGTCGTGGTCTGTGGATGAATACCGGTTTTTACGGCGTAATTTTCGGCAGGTAATCCAAAAGCGTCAAAGCCCATCGGCTCGAAAACCTTAAATCCCTGCATACGTTTGAAGCGCGCCCAACTGTCTGTCGGTGCATAATTAAACCAATGTCCCAGGTGTAGTTTATCGGAAGAAGGATAACTGAACATAACCAGGGTATATAGTTTATGGGTCGTATCCGAAAGATCTACTTTATAGGTACCGGTTTCTTCCCAGAATTTTTTCCATCTTTTTTCAATTTCTTGATAAGGAATACCCATTTGCCAGAACTCCGCTGTTTATAATGAGGAATAAGAAAAATGTCGGGGCGAGAGGATTTGAACCTCCGACCTTACCGTCCCGAACGGTACGCGCTGCCAGACTGCGCTACGCCCCGAAATTCGTTCCATTAAAAGATTTTTTGAAGGATTTGAATGTACCAAATATTTGATTTTATGTCAAATCAAACTATTTGCTTCCAACCATCCCTATCCTTCGTTCATAAAACATGATTAATCACGACAAAACCTCCGATAAGTAAAATCACAAAGGCCACACTCAGCCAGCCTAAATATTTCTCGATGAAGGTATTAATCGGTTGGCCATATTTCCACAAAAGCCAGGCTACAATAAAAAAGCGCGCCGAACGGCTTACGGCTGAGGCCATAATAAAGATGATGAAATTAATATTGAACGCACCTGCCGAAATAGTAATTATTTTATAGGGAATCGGTGTGAACCCGGCCGTAAAGACAACCCAAAAGTTCCATTTTTCGTATAAAGACTGAACTTCTAAAAATTGCGGAATACTAACTCCGGGTACGTGTGCGAAGAAAAACTTTGCGATGGAAGAATACAACCCGCTTCCGTCCCACCAAAGCCAATGCCCGATACTGTACCCCAGTCCCCCTCCGATAATGGAGGCCACGGAGGCTACAAAAGCAAAATAAAAAGCCCTACGCCGGGCTCCCAAAACCAGGGCAATTAATAAGGCATCCGGCGGGATGGGGAAAAAGGATGATTCGGCCAGAGCCCAGAGAACCAACACGAAAGGACCATACGGAGTTTCTGCCCATTTCAACAACCACTGATAAGAAATATCCAGCCAATTGGGATTTTCCTTTACCATCCTTCCCTGCCTTTCAGAGGAACAAAGTTCAATCGCTCTATTTCCATTTCTTTCATATGATCCCCCTCTTTCAGGTATAAGGTCAATATCTGCTCATTTTGATTTCCTACCGGAATTAACATTCTTCCTCTGTTTTTCAATTGATCAAAAAGGTCGTCGGGAACAATAGGGGCTCCGGCGGTTACAATAATGGCATCATAGGGCGCATAGGTATGCCAACCCAAAGAACCGTCCCCCGTGCGCAAAACAAAGTGGTATTGGGCCGCCTTTAAACGCCTTTCGGCCTGTTTAGCCAACTCTCCAATTTTTTCGATGGTGAATACCTGGGCTCCCATAGCGCAAAGAACAGCCGCCTGATAACCGGAACCGGTACCTATTTCTAATATACGATCCCCTTTTTTAACTGAAAGCAGTTGGGACATAATCGCTACGGTGTACGGATGTGAGATGGTTTGACCAAAACCGATCGGTAAGGCCTTTTCATCGTAAGCCTGGAATTCGAGTCCGGTGGGTACATATTCATGTCTAGGCACTTTGGCCATGGCCAAAAGGACTCGCTGATCCGTGATACCGGCATTTTGTAGACGGTTTAACATCTGTTTTATTTTCTGTCGGTAAATCATAATTGGTGCACTAAATAATTCCAAACTAATTTAATAAATCTTAAGGTATCTCCCAAATGATCAATATTGGAGGGATGATTCCCATATATGGTGGGGATATCG
Organism: Calditrichia bacterium; assembly: GCA_026983775.1. Taxonomy (GTDB): domain Bacteria; phylum Calditrichota; class Calditrichia; order Calditrichales; family Calditrichaceae; genus JALSTK01. Next base: position 32,238 of record JALSTK010000153.1, on the reverse strand, counting down.
ACAAACTCGAGACGGTATCCTTTCCGGGAAGCTTTTAAAATAAATTCACTTTCTAACTGGAAACCGTTTTCACAAAGTTTCAATTCTGTGAGCACTTCCCTCTTAATCATACGAAATCCGCACTGACTGTCTTCGATTTTCTGGCCGGTTAATAGGCTAAGCACAAGGGAGGTGATGGTATTGGAAAGAATTCTCAACAGAGGCATTTCCCTGACTTTCCGGCCTCTCTTACCGATTAAAATAGAAGAAGAATTGTGTTCCGCTTTTTTTAAGAATTCCAAAATCGACTGCGGTGGATGTTGTAGATCCGCATCGAGACAGATCAGATAATCGGCAGCAGAGTGGGTTAAGAATTGATCAAAGCCTTGGCGTAAAGCGAACCCCTTGCCTTCTCTTTCTTTATTTTGAAGTAAGTGATCCGTAAACTGTAAGGCGATCTCCGCAGTTTTATCTGTGGAACCATCATCTACTATAATTAAATGAGAAGGCAGATCAGGTAATCCTTTTATTTCTTCTAAAAGTTCAGCAAGTGTTTTTTCCGCATTATAAGCCGGTATCAGAATGTCATATTTAATCATAGCTTACTTTTTTTGAATTAAAAAAGGGGATTGAGATCAATCCCCTTCCTCGAAATGTCGGAGCGACTGGATTCGAACCAGCGACCCCTTGAACCCCATTCAAGTGCGCTCCCAGACTGCGCCACGCTCCGAACGTTTAAAATTTACTGAACATTTGATTTGAAAGCAATAGGGTGAAATCATTCATCAAGAATTTTAAGGATATGCCGAATTCGATCGATTACCTTATCAGCCGACCAGGTTTCCTGTGCCGGTCCACTTTGATTTTTCAGACCCTTTTCAGTCCCGGTATGAATACCTTCGCCGGGATGTGTCGCTTCCGGCTGCTTCACTTCGGATTGATTTTCAGGAAATAAGGTGTTTAATTTATGATTGGCCCCTTTAATTGTAAATCCTTCCCCATAAAGTAAATTTTTAATCGTACCGATTATATTAATATCCTCTTCGGAATAGAGTCGATTTCCACCGGGCGATTTCTCGGGATTCAGACGGTCAAAAACAGTTTCCCAATATCGTAAAACAGATTGAGGCAAATCAAGGTATTCGGCAACCTGTCCGATCGAATAATGAAGCTTCTGTTCTTTCATAAATCCATCTCTTTTCAATTTTTGCTTTAAATATTTTAACAATTTGCTTTAAAAGCAAGAAAAAAATTACAGAACTTGACATGAATTTAAATTTAAGGTAGGTTTTTGTTTAATTTTTCGAAATTTTTATTCTTTTTTGGCAAAAAACCTATTTATTTAAGGAGCGTAAGTATGGATAAAACGGAATTTAAACCTTTTGTCCCTGCGGATTCGGATTTAAAGGAATTAACATTTAAAGCGGTCTTTTTAGGCGTCTTGATGGCCGTTGTACTGGGTGCTGCCAATGCCTATTTAGGGATGAAGGCCGGCTTAACCGTTGCGGCAACCTTCCCCGCTGCTGTTGTTGCCATTGCCGCTTTAAGAGGGTTTAAAGGCACGATTTTGGAGGAAAACATAGCCCGAACCACCGCATCGGTTGGTGAGGCCCTGGTTGCGGGAGCTATTTTTACAATACCCGCCTTTGTTATCAGCGGTGTCTGGGACGAATTGCACTATTGGGAAAGCACACTTATCATGCTGATTGGTGGTACTTTGGGCGTTCTGTTTGTCACTATTTTACGTCGTAGCCTTGTCGAAGAAGCCGATTTGCCCTTCCCGGAAAGTGTTGCGGCCGCAGAAATCGTAAAAGCCGGTCAGGGCGGTCAAACCGGTGCCGGCGCCGTATTTATGAGCATGGGGTTAGCGACCTTATGGGAACTCTTTAAAAATTCCAATGGCATTCAATTAATATCGGATTACACCAGAGATTATTATATATTAGCCAAATCAAAAATCGATATGCTCGGTACCAAGATGGATTTCGGGGGCGGTTTTTTAGCCGAATCGCCGGCAGCCTCTCCGGCCTTAACAGGTGTGGGATTTATTGTCGGATTACGGGTTTCGGCCGTATTATTTGCCGGTGCCGTATTAGGCTGGCTGGTTCTCGTTCCTTTGGGAATATTCATGAATCCTTCCCTGGCCAATTTGGTCAACGGAACGCATAGCTGGATTGATGTGGCCGAACAGGTTTGGTTGAAACAAATTCGGCCCTTTGCCGTCGGTACGATGATTATTGCCGCTTTTTATACTCTCTACAAATTAAAAGATTCATTGTTTGCCGGGATAGGAAAAGCTGTGGGGGATATTCGTGCCAAAAAAACGAAAGAGCGTGATATATCGAGGCTGGAAATTGATCTGGATTTTAAAAAAATCGGCATCACCATCCTGGTTATTGCTATTCCCCTCTATTATTTATATGAATATTTTTCCCGATCCATAGGCGGGGCCTTAATTTTAACACTCGTCATGGTAATTCTGGGATTTTTATTTGCTGCAGTTGCCGGATATCTGGTAGGTTTGGTAGGTAGTTCGAATAACCCGATCAGCGGCCTAACCTTGAGTTCTCTTTTAATTGCCGCTATTTTACTGGTATTGATCGGTGTGACCGGTAATCATGGTGTGATGGCCGTTTTAGGGGTGGCCGGAGTAGTGTGTACCTCTGCAGGGATAGCAGGAGATATGACTCAGGATTTGAAAGTAGGCCACATTCTTGGGGGGACTCCCTGGAAAATGGAAATTGCGGAAATAATCGGTGTCATTGCCGCGGCCACGATTCTTGTCTTCCCCATGATGGCCATGGATCAGGTGTATCATATCGGTAGCCCGGAGCTGCCTGCACCTCAGGCCGGTTTAATGGCTCTGATGGCCAAGGGTATTGTCGGCGGGCAGATGTCCTGGCCCCTCGTTATTGCCGGGATGATCTTTGCTATCGGACTGATCATGATCAATTCCCCTTCGCCGATGTTGATTGCCGTGGGTATGTATTTACCGTTTCATTCGACTGCTGCCATTTTTATGGGTGGTGTGATTCGCTGGATTCTTGAAGTGATCCTGAAGAAACGGGGTGCGACTAAGGAGGAACGTACCAAGGCGGAGAATAAAGGAGTGTTAATCTCATCGGGTTTAATTGCCGGCGAAGCTTTAACGGCTGTTATTTTAGCCTTTATTGTTCTCGGAGAGCGTTTATCAGGGATAAAGCACCTGTTCCATGGTCAGCAGGTGAGCGCTCTTAAAAACTTTGCAATTACAAAATTAGGTGTAGAAAATCCCAGTGCCATTGCCGGGATGCTTGTATTTGTCGCCCTGCTCTACCTGTTGGTTTCAATGCCCTTAAAAGCTTCCAAAAAATAAAATACACAGAAAAGATAGGAATAAAAAAGCCGGTTCTATTGCCGGCTTTTTATAATTCTTAGAAGAATAGCAGATGAAAAAGATAAAGACCGTACATGAATTGCTGCCCTGCAAGCCACGCAGAATTTTGCAGTGGGAAGAGGATACCGAAAGCCATCGAATTATTGTTCTCAGACCTAAGTTCACCAATGAACTGGCCCAGCGCATTTTTACTCCTTTTATGAAATCGACTTATTTTCGTGTCAAACTGGATGATTTGGGAAGTTTTGTCTGGCAACGGTGTGATGGCGAAACCAGCGTTGAAGAGATCGGAAAAATCTTAGGTGAAAAGTTCGGCGCGAATATCGAACCTATTTATGATCGTTTAGCAAGGTTTATTTTTCAAATGCATAAAGGTAAATTTGTAGAATTGCTGTGTCCGCAGGATGAGGATCGTTCGGAATTATCCTGAGATACGCAGCATTCCTCCCTGCCCTTTGCTTACCCGACCGATTATTCCTATCTTATAGGGATATCCGGCTTGTTCGGCTAAAGAAATAAATTGCTCACCCTGTTGTTCAGATAAGGTAATTATCAACCCACCGCTGGTCTGGGGATCAAATAAAATATTATATTCCGGATCATCGATTTTCTTTTGAGAAACGATTGAACCGGCAGCAAATTCGCGGTTACTGTAAAATCCGCCCGGTAGAAATGAATACTGGGCCAGATACTCCAGGGCATTCTTAAAATGAGGTAAGTTTTCAAGCCGGACCTCAATGTCGAGAGAACTGGATTTAATCATTTCCAGCAAATGACCGGCCAGACCGAATCCCGTTACATCGGTGCAGGCATGAACATTTAATTTGTGTTTTTGCAAGATTTCAACCGGTTGACGATTCAGTAAACGCATGCTTGTCACTATTTCTTCCACATCTTTATCGTCCGCTTTGTCCTGTTTCAAAGCCGTGGAAATAGCACCTGTACCCAGGGGTTTGGTAAGAAGAATCACATCACCTTCTTCAATCGAATTATTTTTCCAAAATTTTTCGGGATGAACCAGACCGGTTACGGCTAAACCGTATTTGAGTTCTTCATCTTGAATGGAATGGCCGCCGGCAATAATACAGCCTGCCTCCCGGGCTTTCCGGGTGCCGCCTTCCAAAATGGTACGAACAATATCGGGTGTGACTTTGCCCTGATGGAATCCGACGATATTCAGGGCCGTCAGAGGTTTGCCCCCCATGGCATAAATGTCACTTAAGGCGTTTGCGACCGCAATTTGTCCATAGATATAGGGATCATCCACAACGGGAGTAAAAAAGTCGACCGTATGCACCAGAGCCAGTTGATCATTCAATTTGTAGATACTGGCATCGTCAGACGACTGGTTCCCTACCAGCAGATTGGCATCGGAAAGTTGATTATTCCTGGGAATTATCTTATCCAGAACCTCCGGATCAATTTTACTGGCTCAACCAGCGCAACTGACCAGAGTGGTTAACTTGATCTGTTTCATTATAATAAACGTTTCCTTTTTAATAAATACTCGGTTAAAGCCACGTCATAAGGTGTACGGGTTGTTAGTAATTTATAATCTATGCGATCATTAATTAAGCCGTTCTTGATGGTTTTTAGATAATTTTGAAATTGTTGCCGGTAACTTTCCCGGATATAAGCGGGTTGCGTTTTAATTCTTTCCCCGTTTTCCATATCTTCAAATATAATATTACCGCTAAAATTGAATGTTTGTTCGCTTTCTTCCAAAATATGGAATACCAGAACTTCATGGCGGTCATGGCGGAAATGTCGTAAGCCATTCAAAATGGATTCCGGATCGTCCAGTAAATCGGAAATAAGGATTATTAATCCCCGGCGATTAAATTGTTCCGCAATCTGGTGTAAAACCGGGCTGATCTGTGTGTCGGTACCCGATTTTTGCTGTTCTATAGCAGAAAGCAAAACCGTGAGATAGGAAAAGATCGATTTAGGCGGTAACGTTTTTCTTATTTGATTATCGAATAAAACCAAACCGGTTGCATCTCTTTGCAAAATCAATAAATAGGATAAGGCAGCAGCAAGATAGGTAGCATACCTGGCTTTGGTAATTTTCGGGTTACCATATTGCATGGAATTGGAAATATCCAAAATGATATAAGAACGAAGGTTTGTTTCTTCTTCAAATTGTTTAATATAGTAGCGATCGGTTCTCCCATATACTTTCCAGTCAACAAAGCGCAGACTATCACCCGACATGTAAGGCCGATGCTGGGAAAATTCAGCGCTGAAACCGTGAAAAGGACTTTTATGCAAACCGGTCAAAAATCCTTCTACAACCAGGCGGGCAATAAATTCCAAATTAGAAAGCCTGGTAAGCGTCTCAGGTTTTAAATATTCGGTAACGGGAATCATTTAGTTTTCAATCCTTCTTGTATCGTATCGTTCAGCTAAGTTTAAGAGTTTGCGCAAACCGTTTCAAATAAATTATAAATCCGGATCCATTTTGAAATTTTCACAACTTTCATTTAAAGAGATTTCTTTACCCTTCAATTTACAGCGGTAAATGAAATCTTCGTGATTCCCTGTGAGGCTGGCTTTAATGTAGGTTTGCCGATACATACAAAACTGGCAGGTTTTTGAGGGATTCATAGTCGATACCCGGAAATATCCAAAGCGATTTCCAATTTCTATTAATAATTTTTGCAAATAACCGATGAATCGTCTGATACGCAACAAGGCATAAATTTGAACCGCTAACAGAATAATAAAAGCTATTAAAATTGCGATAAGCAACTCAAACATTCATTTTCTCCAAAAAAGGATTTCATTGTTTATTAACTCATCTTAGAAGTAAATTGTTTCGCAAAGACCACTTCTTTAAATTATAAATAGACTCCCGGGTCAGACTAAAATCTTCATATTCCATGATAAAGGCTTTGATCGGACAACGAATGGATAAGGCATAGCTCAATATTTCATCCCAGGGAAGGCAGCCCTGAAACAGAGCCGTCCAATCCTCTCTGCCTGCGGAAACCGATTTCACGTCAATCATATGAAAAATAATGGGAATGTTATTACGTTGAACATACTTCAAGGTGTTTTTTATTGTTTCCGAAATTTCTTCTATGGAAAAGTGAGAAGCGTATTGATTAAAGAACCGGGGAATATCCAAAACCGCAAAATATATCCTGTTACTTTTAATAATTGATGGTAACTGTTGAATTAAGTTGAAGTATGTATTTAGATTTAGCCTGTCCGAAGTATCATTTTCAATAGCAAAGATCCCGTTTGATGAAGTAAATTTCTTTAATACCTCTTTATTTATATCGACTTCGTGGCTAAGAATCACGGGATGAACGGAGAGTCCGGTTATAAACCGGAAACTGTCTTCTAACTGCCGGGAATCGGCGCCTTTGGCAAGATGAAAAAAAGCGTTGGTATCGAAATTCCACCGGAAGCGAATTTCCTGAAAAGAGGAGGCTAACTCTTTTTGAGAAATATAAAACTGAATGAGGGAAAGCGCCAACTCTTTGGCATAGCGAATCGTTGTCAGCCAATCAAAGTTATTTTTAGAAGCGATCGAATTGGCAATACCCAATCGCACGTGATTATTGCGGTAAGAGAATTCCATTTTGGGTAGCCACAGCAGTTAAGGTGTTCTGCATCAGCATGGCAATGGTCATGGGACCCACCCCGCCGGGTACCGGTGTGATTTTACTTACTTTGGGGAGAACGGATTCAAAATCAACATCGCCGACCAGCCTGTACCCTTTTTCCGTATCGGCTTCCACTCGATTTATACCCACATCAATAACCACACTGCCCTCTTTCACCATCTCACTGTTTACAAAGTGTGCTTTGCCAATGGCAGCTATCAGAATGTCGGCATCGGATGTCAGGGAAGCTATATGTTTACTTCTGCTATGAACTACCGTTACCGTTGCATTGGCCGAAGGATTCTTTTGGAGTAACATATTGGCCATCGGTTTGCCTACAATATTACTCCGCCCGAGGACTACGGCGTGTTTACCTTCCGTGTCAATCCTATAGTATTTAAGAATTTCCAGGATACCCGCCGGTGTACAGGGAAGAACATAGGGATGGCCGCTGACCAATCTGCCGATATTAACCGGGTGGAAACAATCCACATCTTTCGTGGGGTCTATCAGTTCAATGATTTTTTTTTCATCGATTTGTGGAGGCAAGGGTAACTGAACCAGGATACCATTTGTTGCGGGATCATGATTCAGCTCTTCAATTTTGGAAATTAATTCTTTTTCCTTTATATTCTCCGGTAAGAAAATGGTTTCCGAAGAGATGGATAACTGTTCACAGGCCTTGCCCTTTCTGCGCACATATATCCTGGAAGCCGGATCATTGCCCACCAATATAACGACCAATTTAGAGTTGATCCGATGATTTTTTAAAAATTGTACCTGATGTTTTAAACGCTCGGTTACGGACCTCGCTACCTCTTTGCCGTCCAGAATTTTATCATTGGCCATTCGTAACTCCTATATATGCTATGCAAAATCAATGGAACGGAACTCCCGTATGGCGGTAACCTTCACCTGACCGGGATATTCGATTTCACTTTGAATCCTTTGAGCAATATCCTTCACTAACTGAAAACTATTGGCATCACTAATCTTTTCATGGTCTACGATGACCCGCACCTCTTTACCGGCCTGAATAGCATAAGCCGCTTTAACCCCTTCGCAGGCTTCCGCAATTTCTTCCATGGATTGCATACGTCTTACAAAATTCTCAATTACTTCTCTTCTGGCTCCGGGTCGTGAGCGGCTGATATCATTGGCGATCTGTACCAGAATCGAAATCGGCGAAATGGGTTCGGCTTCGCCGTGGTGACTCTGGATCGCATTTAATACGATGGGATTTTCACCATATTTTTTGGCGATTTCATAGCCGATTTGACAATGGCTTCCTTCGGAGTGGCGATCCGTGGACCTACCTATATCGTGCAGGATGCCGGCACGCTTGGCCATATGATCGTCCAGGCCTAATTCCGCAGCCATAATTCCGGCTATCATAGCCACCTCTTTACTATGTTGCAGGACATTCTGTCCGTAGCTGGTACGGAAACGAAGCTTTCCAAGCAAATTAATCAAGTCGGAATGCAAGCCGTGAACACCGGTCTCAATCAGGGCCTGTTCCCCCAGTTCCGTTAGATATTCATGCATTTCCTGAACTGTTTTTTCATAGGTTTCTTCGATTCTGCCGGGATGAATTCGTCCGTCGCTAACCAACTTTTCCATGGTAATTCGCGCCAGTTCACGTCGATAAGGATCGTATCCGCTTAAAATGACCGCTTCCGGTGTATCATCGACAATAACATCAATTCCGGTTACAATTTCAAAGGAACGGATGTTTCGGCCTTCCCTGCCGATAATTCTTCCCTTCATATCATCCGATGGCAGGGAAACGATAGCCACGGTGGATTCCACCGCATGATCGGTGGCTGTTTGTTCCATAGCGGAAATGATGACATTTTTAGCCTTAGCTCTGGCCTCTTTACGGGCATCATCCATAATTTTATAAACCGTTCCGGCGGCTTCTTTACGGGCTGTCTCAATCATATTATCCATTAAAATCTTCTTGGCCTGTTCGCCTGTAAGTCCGGATATACGTTCCAGTCGTTCGTTTTCTTCACTCAACAATTTTTCTAGTTTGAGTTGGCGGACATTAAGTTGATTCTCACGATTTTTAATTTCCCGTTGCTGTAAAAAAATATCCCGCTCTTTTTTGGAGATCAGGTCTGCTTTACGATCCAAATTATTTTCTTTGGTATTTAATTCCGTCTCAAGATTTTTAATCGCATTTTTACGATTCCGGTATTCTTCTTCCAGGTTTTGCCGTTTTTGAAAAATTTCTTCTTCGGCCTCAATTAGTTTCTCTTTTTTGGCATCCTCAATTTCGCCCTGAGCCTCTTCAATAATTTTTTTGGCTTTTTGACGGGCTGCTACAATCCCTTTTTTGCCAAGAGCCGAGCTGGCGATCCAACCCAATAGAAAAGCTGCAAAGCTGATCACGGCAATAATTACAATTTCAATTACTGACATTCATATTCCTCACTTCCAAATTTCCGAAATAAAAAAACCCTGTATCTTAAAACGCGTTTCCTAGAACCTCAATCAAAGCATTATGGGCACCTCCCGGACGGGCCATGCTTCCCCGCTTAAGGGGCATGCAATCAACGCCCGGAGTCCAGTTCCCTGGTTTAATGGTGTTGGTCCTATATTTCCGCGTATAGGATACAGGGTTTATAGGGTTGCGATAAACCTACTCTTCAAATAATTCCAGAATATTTTGGTTTACCTTTTTTGCCTCTTCGTTAAGTTGATCAACGAGTTTTTTTCTATACTGACGCTCCTGGAATAATTCATCAGCAATATTTAATGCCGCCAGTACGGCAATCTTTGTTGCTGAATTTATTGCCTGATTCTTATCTATTTCTCGCATTTTATCATCTATGTAGCGGGCGACTTCCCGAACATAGTTATCATTATTATCCGAAATAAGCGTATAATCAGTGCCAAATATGTTTACCCGCACTTGACCAGGAGTCATCTTTTCATGTCCTTAACTATGAATCAACACCACTAAACTTTGTTTGAGAATTCTGCAATTCCGTCATCAGCTCTGTTAATTGAGAACGCACAGTCTGATGTTTTTGTTTCAATTTTTTATTTTCTTTTTTTAAGGTCTCAACTTGTGAATTCGGACGAACAATTTCACCTTTCGATTTTTCTATTTTTTCAATTTCCGCTTTTAATTCGGCATTCTCACGTTGCAGACTTATATACCGAAATCGTAACTCACGATATCGGTCCACCAATTCAATCGCTAAATGTTGCAGTTTTTCAATTTGTTCTATATGTACCATCAATTATTTCCGTAAGCTTGCCTGAAACTGTTTTCCACATTCTTTTATAATTTTATGAAATATTTTATCTACTTCCTTGTCACTCAATGTCTTTTCCATGGACTGAAAACGCATGCGAATGGCCAGGCTCTTTTTCCCGGCGGGAATTTTATCACCTTCATACACATCGAAAACATCTGTAAAATGTAACAGTTTGCCTCCCGTCCGCCTGATGAAAGATAATATCTCTTCCGCAGGCACGGATTGATCGACTACAAGGGCCATATCCCGCTCGGAATAAGGAAAACGAGCAATGGGCTTATAGGGTCTACTCTGGTTCAAAAAACCGGCCAGTAAGTCGATATTGAGCTCAAATCCATATACATCCTGATTGACGTCAAAGAACCTGACAATTTCGGGTGAAATCTTTCCGCAGAGCCCAATCCGGTGCTGACCCGTTTCAATTGAAATGGTTTCACCTTTTGCCATGTAACTATCTTTATCATATAAAATAAAATGAAAGTTGTCAAGAAATATTTTACTCAAAAAATTTTCCACATATCCTTTGATGTCATAAAAGTCGACCACCTCCTGCGGATTGTTCCAGGATTCCGGGTAGCGGCGGCCTGTAATTACCACAGCCAGCGCATAGGGCTGTTGCGGTAATTCATTTTCCTGGTAATTGGTAAAGATACGCCCGATTTCAAAGAAGCGCCCATCAGACATATTTCGATTCACATTGTAGGCCACCGCCTTCAAGAGCCCGGGAAGAAGAGAGGGGCGCATGGTGGTCATATCATCGCTAATCGGATTAAGAATACGAATATTTTTTCCGTTCTGAAACAGTTCCGCTTCCGACTCTTTCAGCATACTATTGGTAAAAACTTCCTGCAAACCGAGATGAATCAATTCATCCCTCAGAAATGCAAGTAAGCGGTCCGAGCTTGTTTCTTCCAAATCATAGCGAATCTGAACGGAATGATGGGTGGGCAGATTGGCATAGTTAAGAAGACGGGCCACTTCTTCGGCCAAATCGATTTCCTGAGACAAATCAACCCGGAAAGTCGGTACGGTTACGAATCCTCCTTTTATAGACAAACCCAGTCCTTCCAGCAAAGTTACAATTTTATCCTCTGCTATGTGACTGCCCAGCACCCGGTTTATGCGCTCCGGTCGGAAACGGATCGATTTAGGTTCTATCCTTACAGGATACACATCTGTGACGCTCTGATCTATCTCACCCCTGGCCAGTTCGGCCATTAAAGCTGCGGCGCGGTCGGAAGCCTCCATAATGCCATTAGGGTCTACTCCACGCTCGAAGCGCTGGGAAGCTTCGGAACTTAATCCCAATTTTTTACTGGAAAAGGCAATCCGGGTCGGTTTAAAATAAGCGCTTTCGAGCAGAATATCCTTGGTGGTCGAAGAAACTTCGGAATTCTGTCCTCCCATTATGCCGCCGATGGCTACGGCCCGTTCCCGGTCACAGATGAGAACAGTGGATTCGGGAAGAATCCTTTCCTTATCGTCCAGAGTGATGAATTTCTCATTTGGTCGACTACTGCGCACAATAATTTCCCCGCCCTTAATCTGGCGTAAATCAAAGGCGTGTAAAGGCTGTCCATACTCCATCAAAACATAATTGGTAATATCTACGATATTATTGATGGGACGAATTCCGCAGGCTTCAAGACGTTCCTGCATCCATTGCGGGGAAGGCCCAATTTCAACATTACGTATGATCCGGGCCGAATAGCGCGGGCATCCATCCGAATCTTCGATCGTTACTTTTGGAAGCGGATGAGAGTGATTGCTCACGACCGAGCTTAAATTCACTTTGGGCATCCGTAACGGAAGTCCGGTAATGGCGGCTATTTCTCTCGCTATACCGATGGCACTCAAGCAATCCGGTCGATTGGGTGTGATGAAAAAATCATAAATATAATCCTGTTTTTCGGCCAATAATTGATAGACATCGGCTCCTAAGGGATACTTTTCGTCAAAAGGCCAGATTCCATCCGACTGTTTTTCAAGGCCCAATTCTTCTTTGGAACAGATCATACCAAACGATTCAATGCCGCGAATGCGGGCTTTTTTAATCTTGAAGTCACCCGGTAAGTGCGCCCCGACTTTGGCAAAAGGTACATATTGGCCGGCTGCTACATTGGGGGCACCGCAAATTACCTGGAACGATTCCTTGCCGTCCGAAACCTTGCATACCCGTAATTTATCGGCATCCGGGTGCTTGCTTACCTTTTCGACTTTCGCAACGACTACTCCCCTGAACGGCTGCACGAGGGGGATAATCTCTTCGACTTCAAAACCGACATTGGTCAGTTTATCGGCCAGGGCAAAAGGGTTTTCTTCAAAATGAATATAATCTTTCAACCAACTGTACGTAATTCGCATTATTACCTGTGTCCGCTAAAATTGTGTAAGAAATCGCAAGTCGTTCTCAAAAAATAAACGGATATCGTCGATACCGTATTTTAACATGGCAATACGGTCGATTCCCATACCGAAGGCATACCCTGTATATTCTTCCGGATCGATGCCCACTGCCCGGAAGACATTCGGGTGCACCATGCCCGCCCCTGAAATTTCCATCCAACCGGTATGTTTACACACCCGGCAACCTTCTCCCCTGCAAAACACGCAACTGAAATCATATTCTGCACTGGGTTCCGTGAAAGGGAAAAAACTGGGACGAAAGCGTACATTTATATCCTTGCCGAACATCCTGTGGGCAAAAGCCTGAATAATTCCTTTTAAATCGGCAAAGGTGACATCTTTACCCACGGCCAACCCTTCTACCTGATGGAAAAAGGGTGAATGACTGGCATCCGGGGTATCGCGTCGGTAAACCCGGCCGGGAGCGATCATACGGATAGGCGGTTTTTGTCGTTGCATCACCCGGATCTGAACCGGAGACGTATGGGTGCGTAATACGACATCTTCTGTTATGTAAAGTGTATCCTGCATGTCACGGGCCGGATGTGTTTTGGGAATATTGAGGGCTTCAAAATTATAAAAATCCGTTTCGATTTCAGGACCGTCTTCTACTGTAAAGCCGAATCCGCGAAAAATATCTTTAATTTCGTCCGCAACGGCAACGAGGGGATGTTTCCGACCGACAAACCCCTTTCGACCCGGCAAAGAAAGATCGATCCTTCCCGTGTCCCTGGAAGTTTCCTCGAACGAAGCTTTTAACGCCTGGTATTGCTGCTCAATCCTGTTTTTGAGAATATTAAGGCCCTGGCCGAACGATTTGCGTTGTTCGGCAGGTACCTGGGGCATGAGGGTGAAGGCTGAAGAGATTTGCCCTTTGCGGCCCAGATATTTTACACGCAGTTCTTCCAAAGACGCCCTGTCCTTCACGGATGAAATATCTTTCTCAAATGCTTTGCGGATTTCTTCTATTTTCACCAACATTCCTATTTCCTGTTCAGATAATAAAAAAGGAAGCGCGCGAACTGCACCTTCCTTTCAAGTTTTTTAGCTGATTTAAACTAAGCGGTGACTTGTTTAACAAGCTCTGCAAAACCGTCCGGATTATGAACCGCCAAGTCGGCTAAAGCTTTTCGATTTAGATCCACTTCGGCTTTTTTAAGGGCCTGCATAAAGACAGAATACGATATTCCGCTTAAACGGCAGGCAGCATTAATTCGGGTTATCCATAACCTCCTGAAGGTTCTCTTTTTTGCCCGGCGATCACGGTAGGCATACTGCCAACCCTTCTCAACCTGATCTTTGGCAGTGGCATATAACCGACTTTTTCCTAATCGGTACCCTTTTGCTGCCTTTAAAATCTTTTTTCTTCTTTGCCGGGCCGCAACATTATTTGTAGCGCGTGGCATTTTTATCTCCTATTCAATTACTATTTCAGAATCATCTTATGAACTCTCGAAGAGTCCGCCTGAGAAACCGGACTCTCTTTACGCAGCTTACGTTTACGTTTGGCCGATTTCTTGGTTAAAATATGGCTGTGATGCGATGAATGGCGCTTAATCTTGCCCGATGACGTTACACGAAAGCGCTTGGCTGCACCACGATTGGATTTCATTTTAGGCATTCCTGTTTCACCCCTTTCCTTCTATTTTTGTACCATGACCATCGTCATGTTTCTTCCTTCGAATTTTCGCGGACCTTCTACCTTGGCAATATCGCTCAGCATATCCACTACCCTGTCCAATAAGCGTTCGCCAAATTCTTTATAAGCCAGCTCACGTCCGCGAAATTGAACGGTAAATTTTACTTTATTTTTTTGTTCCAAAAAATTTCTGGCGTGTTTTATTTTAAACTCCAAATCATGGGTATCTGTTTTGGGCCGCATGCGAATTTCTTTAACTATGATCACATGCTGTTTTTTCTTGCTTATTTTTTCTTTTTTTTGCTTTTCGTAAGTAAACTTTCCATAATCCATAATCTTACACACCGGCGGTTTGGCGGTAGGAGCAATTTCCACCAGGTCCAATCCGCTTTCTTGTGCTCTCTTTAAGGCTTCCTCAATCCCCACAATACCCAGCTGTTCGCCGTTTTCGCTAATCAGCCGTACTTCGGGAGCGGTTATGGCCTCATTGATCATTGTTTTTTCGCTTTTGTTACTTCCGATCAGTTTTCTCCTTTTTACTTATTGCACTCTACGTTATTGCTGCATCTCATTGAACATATGTTCGACGACATCCTTGATTTCCATTTGGCCCAGGTCCCCTTTCCCTTTCAGACGTACCGAAACCTTTTCCGATTCAAGTTCACGATCACCGATGATCAACATATACGGTATTTTTTGCACCTCGGCTTCACGAATCTTAAAGCCTACTTTTTCATTCCGCAGGTCAATATCCACCCGCATTCCCCTGGCTTGCATTTCACTTTGTACTTTCCGGGAGAATGCAAAGTGGCGGTCGGCAATGGGTAGAATTATGCCCTGAACAGGTGCTAACCACAAGGGGAAATTTCCCGCATAGTGCTCGATCAAAACACCAAAAAATCGTTCCAATGATCCAAGAAGGGCCCGATGAATGGTAATCGGACGGTGGCGCTGTCCATCGGCATCGACAAAGTTAAGATCAAAACGTTCCGGCAGGTTAAAGTCAACCTGAATCGTGGAACACTGCCAACTCCGCCCCAATACATCTTTTATCTTGATGTCGATTTTAGGACCGTAAAAGACACCCTCCCCCGGGTCGAGCTCATAGTCGATATGTTTCAGTTCCAATGCCTTACGCAATGATTCCGTAGCATGATCCCATCCCTCTTCCGTACCTACGTATTTTTCCGGCCGTGTGGAAAGATACACATCATATTCGGTAAAGCCAAACCGGGACAACATCCGGGTGTTTAAATCCAGGACACCCATGATCTCATCCGTCAATTGATCCGGATGACAATAGATGTGCGCATCATCCTGCGTAAAACCCCGAACGCGCATTAAACCGTGCAAAACACCGGAACGTTCATAGCGATAAACCGTACCAAGCTCGGCGTAGCGAATCGGTAAATCCCGGTAACTGCGAATATCCGACTTATAGATCATCATATGAAAAGGACAATTCATGGGCTTCAATTGGTACTCCACTTCATCGACGGACATCGGGTGAAACATATTTTCCTGATAAAAACTGGTATGCCCGCTCGTTTCCCAAAGATGATGTTTGGCTATATGTGGTGTATTCACCAACTGGTAGCCGCTCTTTAGATGTTCCTCTTTCCAATAGGTCTCAATAATATGCCGAATCAAGGCGCCCCTGGGGTGCCACAAAATGAGCCCCGAACCGATCTCATCCTGGATACTGAACAGGTCCAGTTGCCTGCCCAGACGGCGATGGTCGCGTTTTTTCGCTTCTTCAATCCGTTTTAAGTGCCGCTTTAATAATTTTTTATCCGGGTAATTAGTTGCATATATTCTTTGCAACATTTTATTCTTTTCATCACCATGCCAATAGGCACCGGCCACAGAGAGCAGCTTAAAATTTTTACCAAGATATGCGGTGGATGGAACATGAGGACCGCGGCAGAGGTCGGTAAACTCCCCCTGGGAATAGGCGGAAATTTCTTCTCCGGTTGCCTCCAAATCTTTCAATAAATCCACCTTGAGCAACTCGTGATTTTTTTTGAAGAATTCAATAGCTTCCCGGGCCGACATAATTTTTCGAACAGTGGGATGGTTTTCATCGACTATTTTAGCCATTTCCGATTCCAGTGCAGGAAAATCTTCGGGAGTAATAGGGCGATCGAGGTCAATATCATAATAAAAACCATCGGCGATAGGAGGCCCGATACCCAATTGCG
The DNA here is from genome assembly GCA_026983775.1 of Calditrichia bacterium. GTDB lineage: Bacteria > Calditrichota > Calditrichia > Calditrichales > Calditrichaceae > JALSTK01. The sequence continues at coordinate 15,754 of JALSTK010000153.1, read as the reverse complement.
CTTCCGGGAAGAGACGTTTTATAGCCTGAGCCATGAGATGTGCCGAAGAATGCCAGAAAACTTCCCGACCTTCCTTATCATTAAAAGTTAAAATTTGTAAAGATCCCGATTGATCCAACGCCTGATTCAGTGAAATGACCTGATTATTATATTTGGCTGCAACCGCCTTTTTTGCTAAAGAGTTGCTAATTCCCTTGGCAATTTCAAGGGGCGTAATGCCTTTTTCATATTCTTTTTTCGATTGATCGGGAAAAGTAATTACTATCTTATTCAACACCCTCTCCACACAAGTACATAAAATAAACCACGAGTACTTCTCGTGGCATGGTGGGACGGGGGAGACTCGAACTCTCGACCTCTACGATGTCAACGTAGCGCTCTAACCAGACTGAGCTACCGCCCCGTAAAAATGAATTTTAAATATAATTCTTATTACGAATAAAATCAATAAATTTTTATACTTACATTAAGCGCTATGGCGTATCCCATGTATAAAAAAAGCCCCGGTTTAAAACCAGGGCCAGGTGGGGAGGGGAGGATTCGAACCTCCGAAGGCATTCAGCCGACAGATTTACAGTCTGTTGCGTTTGACCGCTCCGCAACCTCCCCATCAAATTCAAGGCTTCGAATATACAAAAGGACTTAAATAAAAGTCAATATTTTATGCTACTTCAGGCTGAAAATCTTACCAATTTTCTCATCGATGCTTTTAAATAAATCAGCGGTAAGCTGAAATATTTAAGCATGAGGTAGCTCATTCTTGCTTTCAGAGACATTTTCCCTTTTCCTGTTTTGTTCCCTACTTATATAGTCGGAACACAAGAAGAGAACTTTAAATAATTGGTGATATGATCAGGGGAATAGTTGTTTTATGATGCGGTTCTTTTTTTTACTCAGTAATGTTAAGAAGTGATCCATTAGGTGGGGATCCCAGAGCCCCTCTTCGGTCTCTTTTTTCATTATATCCCGAGCTACTTCGGAAGAAAGCGCTTCCCGGTAGGGGCGTTTGGTGGTCAGGGAATCGTAGCAATCCACAATACCTATGATGCGGGCATGAATGGGAATATCTTCTCCGGCAAGTCCTTCCGGATAACCTGTACCATTGTAACGTTCGTGATGGTAGCGGATGACCGGTAAAACCGGTTTTAAGCTTTTAAGGGGGGCACAAATGCGTTCCCCTTCTTGGGGATGTGTTTTTATAATGTCGAATTCCCTCTTTGTCAAAGGTCCGGGTTTGAGCAGAATGGAATCGCTAATGGCAATCTTGCCGATGTCGTGAAGCCAGCCTCCCCGTTTCAGAATTAGTAAATCTTGCTCACCCATTCCCAGACTTTTTCCTAATTGTTCGGCAAGAAAGGATAATCTTCCACAATGTCCTTCCGTGTATTTATCTTTAGCTTCTACGGCACGGGCCAGACTGAAAATAACCTGTTCGGCATTTTCCAATTCATTGATATAGGCCCGTAAACGCAATAAATTATTAATTCTGGCCAGTAATTCGAAGATATCGAAAGGCTTGGTTATAAAATCATCCACACCTGCTTCCAGGCCTTTAAGACGATCGTCTTTCCCGCCCAAAGCCGTTATCATAATAACCGGAATTAAACGGGTATGCGCATGATTTTTCAATTTTCTGGCAACTTCAAAACCGGACATATGCGGCATAATGGCATCGAGCAAAATCAAATCGGGCTGATCCGATTTAACCTGTTCGAGAGCCTGTAACCCGTTATTTGCCGTGCTGATTTTAAAGTGGGATTCTTGTAAAATATCCTGAAGAATTTCTATATTTTCCGGAACATCATCGACGATTAATATTCTTTTGGATTCGCCGTTTAGAGGAAGATAGCTTATCTCTTGCATTCTGTTTCGGTATCCATACCAAAAATGTTTTGTCAGGCCTTGTGGATTAAATACAAATCACTTTAGAATATCGGAGGGAAAGAAAAAATGTTTAATAAAAAAAAAGGACAGGAAGAAATCTGTCCTTTTTTTTATGTAATACTTTAAAAGTATTTATTCGATGGTGTAAGTTTTACCCGAATAGAGTAATTGTTCCAGGGTCCCCTTCCCTTTTTTCTCGGTAACCTCATGCATCTGGTTTATCAGACCCTCTTCATAAGTTTCTTCCGACTTGTCGTCCCGGAAAACACCGATGGGAGTTGGCATTCCGGGTATTTCGTGAAGAGAGGCTAGCGCAAATTCAGCAGCGGCATGACCGGATGATTCATCGTGAATCAACAGGTCATCCGTATTACTGTTTTTATTCAGATCACGAATTTCATAGGAGTTACATTTCCAGTCCAGAGCCTTATCATTATTCTGGCCAAAAATCATCGGTTTACCGTCTTCGAGATAGACCACATGATCTTTTTTCGTTTTGGGATCAGTCAATTCGCTAAAGGCACCATCGTTAAAAATAACACAGTTTTGGTAAACTTCAACAAAAGAGACTCCTTTATGTTCCGCAGCTCTGCGTAGTATTTCCACTAAATGTTTTGCTTCTCGATCGATGGAACGGGCTACAAAAGTGGCACCGGAAGCCAATGCCATACGGATAGGATTAAATGGATTTTCAATCGTACCGTAAGGCGAAGATTTGGTTACCTGCCCCTTCAAAGAAGTCGGTGAATACTGTCCTTTGGTCAGGCCGTATATTTCATTATTAAACAGAACTACCGTAATATCGATATTTCTGCGGCAGAGATGAATAAAATGATTTCCACCAATACTAAGTCCATCGCCGTCACCCGTCATTACAAATACTTTCAATTCCGGATTAGCCAATTTGATGCCGCTGGCAATAGCTGGAGCCCGGCCATGGATACTATGTATACCAAACGCATCCACATAGTAAGGAAAGCGGCTGGAACAGCCGATTCCGGACACAATAACGATATTTTCTTTAGGGACACCCAAATCAGGTAAAACCTTTTTCATCTGAGCCAGAATGGAATAATCTCCACAACCCGGGCACCAACGGGTTTCCTGATTGGATGTAAAATCATCCCGCGTCAATTTGCTGGGATCCGTATGTTGAATATTCAAAGCCATTTTTTATCATCCTTTCAATTGAGATTCGATTGCATCGACAATATCATGGGTATTTAGAGGTAGGCCACGGACTTTATTAAATCCCTGAGCATCTACTAAATATTCGGCGCGAATAACACGCAACAATTGCCCCATATTAATTTCCGGAACCAAAACCTTCTTGAAATTATGGATATATTTTCCAAGGGTTTTAGGAAGAGGGTTGATCCATCGTAAGTGAATCCATGAAACAGTATTTTTACCCTTCTCGCGAATTTCTTCAATGGCATTGAATACGGCACCATAGGTACTTCCCCAACTGACAATCAACAAATCACCCTTTTCAGGGCCGTCAATTTGAGGTTGTTTGACGAAATCATTTACCTTCTGCACTTTTTCGGCACGAAGACGAATCATCCGATCGTGATTATCCGGATCATAAGAAACATTTCCGGAATCATCTTTTTCCAAACCTCCGATTCTATGTTCCATACCCGGAGTTCCCGGAATGGCGATATGCCGGGCCAGGGTTTTGGGATCACGGGAATAGGGTGAATAATTTTCCGGATTCGTGGCATATTCTATCTCAATTTCCGGTAGGTCTTCGATCTTAGGCAGATACCAGGGTTCGGCACCATTAGCAATATACCCATCCGATAACATCACGACCGGTGTGGTATATTTGAAAGCCACCTGAACCGCTTCGTAAGCGGCTCTAAAGCAATCGGCCGGACTATCTGCGGCTATGACCGGGATAGGTGCTTCGCCGTTTCTGCCATATAATACCTGCAAGAGATCCGCTTGTTCCGTTTTGGTAGGTAACCCTGTACTGGGCCCACCGCGCTGCACATTGACGATGACCAACGGAAGTTCAGTCATTACCGCCAGACCCATAAACTCGGATTTTAAGGCGATACCCGGTCCGCTGGTGGTCGTAATGGCTACATCACCGGCATACGAGGCACCGAGCGCGGAGCCGATCCCGGCTATTTCGTCTTCGGCCTGGAAGGTTTTTACACCATAATTGCGATATTTCGACAATTCATGCAGAATATCACTGGCCGGTGTGATTGGATAACTACCGAGGAATAGTTCCTTATCGGCCCGCATGGCTGCCGCTATAAAACCGATGGCAGTCGCTTCATTCCCAGTGACATTACGGTATGTGCCCGGTCTTTTTTTCGCTTTACTGATCCGATAATGGGTTGCAAAAATTTCTGTTGAATGCGCAAAATTATAGCCGGCATTGAGAGCGGTTATATTAGCTTCCACCACTTCCGGATGTTTTTTAAATTTAGTTTTTATCCAATCTAAGGTTGCATCCATGGAACGAGTAAAGAGCCAATAAGTTATCCCTAAGGCAAAAAAGTTTTTACTACGATCTTTATCCTTCAGTTTTAACGGGGAATCTTTCAGGGCTTCCCGGGTTAAAGTTGTGATTTTAACCGGAAAGACTTGATAACCTTTTAAAGAATCATCCTCCAGGGGATTGGTCTCATAACCGGCCAATTTAAGATTCCTTTCGGTGAAGGAATCCGTATTAACAATAATGATACCGTTATCACGTAATATTTTCAAATTTACTTTTAATGCCGCCGGATTCATCGCTACCAAAACATCGGGCTCATCACCCGGAGTATGAACAGGATGACTGCTAAACTGTATCTGAAAACCGGATACACCATAAAGGGTACCGGCAGGTGCCCGGATTTCTGCCGGATAATCGGGTAAAGTAATCAGGTCATTGCCTGCAAGAGCTGTCGTATCTGTGAACTGACTGCCTGTCAGCTGCATACCATCACCGGAATCGCCTGCGAACCGTATCGTAACGCGTTCCAGCTCTTTTGTCTGCTTCTCACTCATTTTGAACCGTCCTAATTTATTTAGACCTTTGTTGGTTAGTATATGTTACCATAAATCAAGTTAACTATTTTATTAAGTCAATTCAATAAAGGGTAGGGGGTTTTTGCTATTATTTTCAGATTTATATTTAGTAGAGATCACGGTCCAAACTTCGGTATTGAATGGCTTCGCTTAAATGTAAAGAAAGTATATCCGGACTTCCGGCAAGATCGGCTATGGTTCGAGAAACTTTTAAAATTCTGTCATAGGCTCTGGCCGACAGGCCTAACTTGGTAATAGCGGTTTTTAAGAGGTCTTTCCCCTGCTGATCAATTTTGCAGTAACGCCTGATCTGGACAGACTGCATGTGGGCGTTACAAAAGATATTTTTTTCATGAGCGAAGCGCTTAAGTTGTATTTCCCGGGCTCTTTGCACGCGCTGCCTGATAAGCGCGGAAGGTTCACCCTGACGATCCGATGAGAGTTCTTTGAAGTTTACCGCCGGAACCTCCACATGAATATCAATACGATCCAGCAAAGGGCCGGAAATACGGGCCCGATATTTCTGAATTTGATTAATCGTACAGGAGCAAGCATGATTCGGATCACCATAATAACCACAGGGACAGGGATTCATAGCCGCAACCAGCATAAAATTGGCCGGATAGGTAAGTGTAAAGGCCGCTCTTGAAATGGTTACTCTGGCATCCTCCATGGGTTGACGCAATACCTCGAGAACGTTTTTTTTAAACTCGGGTAATTCATCCAGAAAAAGGACTCCGTGATGAGACAAGCTTACCTCGCCGGGACGCGGATATTTTCCTCCGCCGACCAGAGCAGCATCGCTAATGGTATGATGCGGTGAACGAAAAGGCCGAATAGCTACCAATCCATGATCATTGGGCAATAATCCGGCTACAGAATGAATCTTGGTAGTTTCTATGGCTTCTTCCAGAGACATAAGGGGGAGAATCGTCGGGAAGCGTTTCGCCAACATAGTTTTCCCGGAACCCGGAGGTCCGATCATAATCAAGTTGTGACCGCCTGCCGCCGCAACTTCCATGGCCCGTTTCACATGCTCCTGGCCCTTGACATCCCGGAAATCAATCGGACTATGCAGTTCTTTTTTGAAATATTCTTCAATATCCACGGAGAAAGGTTCAAAATCCGCGACACCGTTCAAAAAATTGACCACATCCGTCAAATGGGACATGGCCATAATAGATGAATTCTCGCTGCCCATTGCTGCTTCGGCTGCGTTCTCGGCAGGAAGAATAATCCCTTTATAGCCATCCTCTCTGGCTTTAACCGAAATGGATAAACTGCCATGAATCGGTCGTAAACTTCCATCCAGAGCCAACTCTCCGAGAATAAGATAATCACTCAGTCTGCTGATATCCACGTCTCCCTGGGCGGCTAAAATACCGATAGCTATCGGTAAATCATAGGAAGAGCCTTCTTTGCGGATATCGGCCGGAGCCAGATTGATGGTGATTCTGCGTTGATGGACAAACGGATACCCCGAATTCTTAATGGCTGCTACCACCCGTTCTCTGCTCTCTTTAACAGCGTTGTCCGGTAACCCCACTATGCCGAAGAAAGGCATACCGCGTTCAATATGGGTTTCTACCTCAACAATATAGGCATCGAGACCTAACAGAGCGGAAGATAAAACTTTCGATATCATTATTCTTTCCTAAAGGTTACTTCTCATTTAAAAGATTTTTATCTCAATGTGTACCTGCAGTTTTTATCCTTTTCTGAAATATTTCATCTTAGACTGGAGGAGCTTGCGTTACAGAGTTACTATCCGAATTCGATTTACCGAAATATCTCAACGGTTCGGTTATCATTTACAGATCAGATTCTAAAAGAAGAGGAAAAGTACCCCTGGAGAGATTCGAACTCCCGACACAAGGCTTAGGAAGCCTCTGCTCTATCCAACTGAGCTACAGGGGCAAAACAATTTTAATATCCATCAAAAGCAATATAGGCATGAATTTAATATTTAATCAATGACAAGGTGGTATAATTTGATAATTTTTTTCTGCCCTGCAGGAATTCCAGTTCAATCACAAAAAACAGAGCCTGCACAGAACCGCCGCCTTTTTCAACCAAATGGGCCGTTGCCAGGGCCGTCCCGCCTGTTGCCAGAAGATCATCCACAATAAGGGCTCTTTTATGTTCCTTTAAAGCATCCACATGCATCTCTACCGTGTCTGTTCCATACTCAAGCGCATATTCTTCCGAAAAAGTTTTATACGGTAATTTCCCCGGTTTACGTACCGGAACGAATCCACAGTTCAACCGATCCGCCAGGGCAGCGCCGAAAATAAAGCCGCGCGATTCGATCCCGACAATTACATCAGGTTCATAGCGGTGAGCCTTTTCGGCTAAAATATCGAGTGTGGAAGAGAATAAACGGGCGTTATTCAAGAGCGGAGTAATGTCTTTAAACAAAATCCCCGGTTTGGGGAAATCGGGAACATCCCGAATTGCAGTCTTAATGTTTTCTACGGGATCCATTTAAGTCACCTAAAATTTTACTTCGAATGTTGAATAGCTCCGATCAAGGGGTTGTTCCGAAATCAGCATCTCTTCCACGTAAGCGAAGGAAGGACCTTGTCGGATGGTTTCCATAAAGGCATCAACAGCTGCCCGCTCTCCTTCGGCAAAGATCTCCACATCACCGTTCGGTAAATTCTTTACCCATCCCTTAATTCCGAAACGATCCGCCTGCTGACGCGAGAACCAGCGGAAACCCACGCCCTGCACGCGTCCTTTTACAACTAAATCAACGGCTTTTTCCATGATCCATCAACTGAATAAGTGTTTCCATGGCCTGCTTCGGCGATTGAACCCGGATAATCTTTTCGGAAACATCCCAGGTTTTTATACCCACTATAGGCTTATGCATCTGTAAAGCATAGGCCAGTTCCGACAAAGTACCATATTTCCCGTCAATAGCAATAATACCGAGAGCACTGCGCACAATCAGGATATTCCTGGCAATATTCATCCCGGTCGGGATTATCACATCCAGGTAAGGATTGGCCAGGGAAAAATCTTCACCCGGTAAAATTCCAACCGTCAGACCTCCCTTTTGCCGGCATCCCCTGGCAGCTTGCTCCATGACTCCACCCATTCCACCGCAAACCAGGCCGAATCCATATTCAGCGATTTGAACGCCGGTCTGAAAGGCAATTTCGGCAATCGAAGAATCAATATCGCTGCCGCCGATGACCCCGATTAAATTTTTCATCATCCATCGTTTAAGGATTTTAAGGATATAAACGTTGCATAGTACGCGGGTAAGGGATGGTTTCCCGCACGTGATTAATACCCGCAATCCAGGCAACGGTGCGCTCGATTCCCAGGCCGAAGCCGGAATGGGGCACGCTGCCGTATTTTCTAAGGTCGAGATACCAGCGAAAAGCCTCTTCAGACAAACCGTTCTCGCGGATTCGTTTTAGCAAAGTGTCGTAATCATCTTCACGCTGTGAACCGCCGATGATTTCCCCATACCCTTCCGGAGCCAGCATATCCATAGCCAGGGCATATTCGGGTTGCCGGGAATCCCGTTTCATATAGAAGGCCTTTACTGCCGCGGGATAATGATGCACAATCACCGGACGATCGAATTGCTCGGAAATGATGGTTTCATCCGGCGCTCCGAAATCATCACCTTCCATAAAATTCGAACCGTTCTTTTTTAATATCTCAACCGCTTCCCGGTAATGAATTTTTGGAAAAGGCGCTTTAATATTTGCCAGTTTTGTTAAATCCCGTTCGAGGGTTTCCAACTCTTTTTGGCGGTTCTTCAGTGTACTCTGCACGAGATGAGAGACAAATTCTTCGGCTAACTGCATATCATCCTGTAAATCAAAGAAGGCAACCTCAGGCTCAATCATCCAGAATTCGGTCAGATGCCGGCGGGTCTTCGATTTTTCGGCGCGAAAGGTGGGCCCGAAGCAATAAACGCGTCCGAACGCCATGGCACCGGCCTCGGCATAAAGTTGTCCGCTTTGAGTCAGATAGGCACTCGATCCGAAATAATCGGTTTCGAAGAGGGTGGTTGTTCCTTCGGCCGCATTGGGTGTAAAAATCGGTGAATCCACTAAAATAAAATCGCGGTCGTCAAAAAATTCGCGGGCAGCATGGATAATCTGATGCCGGATACGTAGAATAGCATGCTGTTTCCTGGATCGCAACCATAGATGGCGATGATCCATCAAGAAATCAATGCCATGTTCTTTTTTGGAAATGGGATAATCAATGGCAATCTGAATGATCTCGATCTCTCTTACCTGTAATTCAAATCCCAATGGAGACCGTTTATCCGCAGAAACCGTGCCTGTAATACGTAACGAACTTTCCTGGGTTAATTTTTCAGCGGCCTGGAACGTTTCCGCACTTACGTCATTTTTAAAGACAACGCACTGAATAATTTCCGATCCGTCCCGAACCAATAAAAACCATAATTTACCGCTTGAGCGCTTATTGTACAACCAACCCTGAAGAGTAACTTCCCGACCTTCAAATTTTGCAATTTCCGAAATCCGAACAACCTGAGCCATATATATTTCCATGTTTTGTGTATTAGAATTTTGTTTGGTTGAGCGAATATAAAAATCCACCCTATATAGTGCAATAGAAAAGCACGAACGAAACAGAGGAAATTTATAGCACTCGGGCTATCGGTCTGTCTACAAGCTGAACAGAATGCATCTGTGACACCGTTTGTTCAGCTCTATATTGAGACGCTATGAACTAAGCTCGCTTCCCTGAAATATATTCTTGCACCATGCGCACATCCTGTTCGGAACCGATAAACAAAGGTACCCGTTGGTGTAACTTATTCCCTTTAATATTTAGAATACGTTGTTTCCCATCGATGGCTCTGCCGCCGGCCTGTTCTACAATAAAGGCCATGGGATTCGCTTCATAGCCCAACCGTAATTTGCCGTGAGGCGCTTTTTTACTGGCGGGATAAAGAAAAATTCCTCCGTAAAGAAGGTTACGGTGAATATCTGCCACCATGGATCCGATGTAGCGGGAATTAAGGGGCCGGTCGGTGGCTTCATCGATCTGTTTTACATAGTGAATATATTTCTTGATGGAATCATCCCAGTAATCATAATTGCTTTCATTTACACTATATATTTTACCTTTTTTAGGAATCCGGATGTTAGGATGAGAAAGAATAAATTCACCGTAACTGGGATCCAGTGTGAATCCGTGGACTCCGTTTCCGGTAGTATAGACCAACATGGTGCTGGACCCATATATAACATAACCGGCACATACCTGCTTATGTCCGGGTTGTAAGCAGTCTTCCACTGTACCCGGCCTTCCTTCGGGCGAGATGCGATTATAGATGGAAAAAATGGTACCCACACTGACATTGGCATCAATATTGGATGATCCATCCAAAGGATCGAACAAAACCACATACTTACCTAAGGGGTATTCTTCGGGAATGGGAATAATACCATCCGACTCTTCGGAGACCATTACACAAGTATGACCACCATGATCCAGGGCTTTTACCATGGTTTCATTGGCAAAAATGTCCAATTTTTTTACAATCTCCCCCTGAACATTAATCGCTTCGGTTTCTCCTAAAATTCCCATTAATCCTGCTTTATTGGTATGATAGGAAATCAGTTTAGCCGCAAAGGCAATATCATTCATCAGGTCTGTAAATTTACCGGTAGCTTCCGGAAATCGGCGTTGTTCTTCGATAATATGCCGGGTTAGAGTAATAATTTTAGCGCTCATCGATTCTCCCTGTTTGACGTATTGATTTCTTTCTTATTTTGCCAATAGAATTGGTTTTTTAGCCTTCCGCATAACTTCCACCGTTGTACTGCCTAAAATAGCTTCTCTCAGCCGTGAGTGGCCATAGCTGCCGATAACGGTTAAAGAAGGCACCGGGGCGCTGTTCTGGATTCCCACCAGGACTTCGGCCACTTCTCCGCTTTCCTGACGTAGCTTATATTGGATTTCCCAGGCTTTTAAGTATTGTTCGGCTTCTTTAAGGACCTCCTGTGCTTTATCTGCTTCGAGGACGGTAACTACTTCCAACGGCATTTTAAGGCTAAGGGCGGTAAATGCGGCAAATTGCAATGCTTTTCCGGCGAACGTACTGCCGTCGTAGCCGCAGATAATCTGTTCAAAAGGCGTGAACTGCTTATCCACGAGAAGAACGGTAGCGTTGATTTGTCTGGTAACCGATTCTACAGTAGCGCCTAACATCTTATTTCGCCAGCGTTCGTATTCGCCGCGAATGCCGAGAATAACCAGATCGCTAATTTGCGCTTTCTGGCAAATTTCATCAACGGGAATTCCGGATGTTCTGGAAACCGTGTATTTTACATGTTTCTGCTTAAGCCAGTCGCTTGCTTTCGAGAGAATCCGATCCGCTTTCTGCTCGAGCATATGCTGGGATTCTTCCTGATACTCGGTAGAAGGAATAACGGGCACGAAGCTATCCGCCCCGGTGGCTAAATTCCATTCATAAAGACGAATATCCACCACGGTAAATACATGCAGGAAAGCTTTAAACTTTTGGGCAAGAAAGACCCCGTATTCCAGGACCGACTGCGTATACGACGAACCGTCTATTGGCAATAAAATCGATTTAATCATGGTCAAAACCCTCCCTTTTAAGTAAATATATTAACCCCAGTCTTCCACTTTCGATTGACGCGTCATCAGGTCAATCATGGCCTGATGGGGCGACTTATCTTCGAATAGGGTTAAATAGATCTGTTCGGTAATGGGCATTTCCACTTTTTTTATTTTAGATAGTTCATAGGCGGATACAGTGGTTTTAACTCCTTCGGCAACCATGACCATCTCGTCCAGCACTTCCTGTAATTTTCGGCCTTTGCCGATCTCTTCTCCCACATGACGGTTACGGGAATGACGGCTCATACAGGTTACAATTAGATCTCCCATTCCGCTTAAACCGGCAAAGGTAGCCGGTCGGGCTCCCATCACGGCTCCCAGACGGTTCATTTCCGCCAATCCGCGTGTCATCAGAGCCGCTTTTGTATTATCTCCGAAACCCGCACCGTCACAAATACCGGCGGCCAAAGCAATAATATTTTTTAGGGCTCCACCCAATTCCACGCCGATTACATCGTTGCTGGAATAGACCCGAAAATAAGGAGTCATAAAAGTATCCTGAACCAGCTTGGCTGTGGATAAGCTGGACGAAGCCGCTACGATGGCCGTGGGAATTTTTCTGGAAACTTCCTCGGCATGGCTGGGTCCGGAAAGAGCGACGATGTTGTCCAGGGGAATTCCGGCGGCTTCATGAATGACTTCGGTGATGCGTTTATAAGTCGTATTCTCAATCCCCTTGGAAACAGAAACCCAGATCCGGTCTTTATTATTCAGGAATCCAAGTACGTTCGGCAGAACTTTCCTGGTAATCTGTGACGGTAAGGCATTTACGATAAGTTCGCTTCCTTGTAAAGCTCTTTCCAAATTCATGGTGAACTCAATGCCTTCGGGAATCTGAATTCCCGGAAGGTACCGGCTGTTTTCATGTTTAGCAGTCACATCATCGATGGTTTCCTGCTCGATAGTCCAGCATCGTACCCGATGATGGTTGGAATGCAAAACCAGGGCCAGAGCCGTACCCCAGCTTCCGGCGCCAATCAAAGTGATTTTCATAATCCGTTCCCTTCCGCCCTATTTTGAACTACTGAAACTTATTTTGTTCTCATTTCTGGCCAGTAAACGCTTAATATTTTCCCGATGCGCATACCAGATGAGCACGGTGACCGTGATACTCAGATAAAAGAGTATATCCGGGATCCCGACCTGAAATACATATTTTTGCAGAATCACAACCAATACAAAAAAGAGAGCCGCTAAAATCGACCCGAGAGAGACGTAGCGGGTTAAGGCAACAATAAGAATGAATACCGCCAGAGCAATCAACAGAGGCAAAGGTAACAGGGCCAGAAACACGCCGGCCGAAGTGCCGACTCCCTTACCCCCTTTAAATCCGGCGAAGATAGTCCAAATGTGTCCGACAATGGCCGCAATAGCAGCTAATATTTGAAAGTAAACCAGTGTATCGGTCTGGGGATGAATCCAGGCGGCAATCCAAAATACGGGGATAAAGCCCTTCAACATATCGATCAAAAGAACCATCAACCCCGCTTTCCAGCCTAACACACGAACCACGTTGGTAGCTCCGGCATTTCCACTGCCATATTCGCGGATATCAATTTTTTTCATTATTTTTCCGGCTAAAATAGCCGTTGGAAACGAACCGAACAAAAAAGCAATGATCAGGATTAAAACGGCATCAATCATAAAAAGCTCCGCAATCAGGTTACAATTTTGAGAATATTACAATCAGTAATTAAAGAAAATCCGGCAAAACATTCAAGTATTTTCTGTTCTGTTTTGAAGATTTAAAAATAATTGTTCTCTATAAAGCCGACGAAGATTTTCAAAATATCTAAGAATCATATCCTGTTTGTAATCCGGATAGGTCCATGGCTGAGGCTGAAAAGACTTATTACCGTAAGTCAGGTGTAGATCTCCAAAAATACCCTGACCAAGATAGATACGGTGACTATAATCCTTAGTCGTCGCAAGCACTACTTTGGCCAGGGTTAAATACCCCGGATCCAAATTGACTAATCGCTTTGCGGATTTTTGATAGGTCTTTTCAAAATTATTACTGGAAATCTTTATATCAGGTAGACGATCGGGATCGATTAATTCCTTAAAAGATATAAATACTTTTTGCAGACCTTTTCCCATTTCAGGGAAATAGTAAGAAGTAAAAGGATCAAATGAAAACACAGTAGAACGGGAATCGATTTCATCAAACCCGGCCTCTATGGAAGAAAATATTTCATCTAAATCGATCAATGGGGAAAACAGAAGGGCTGCAAATAGCTTTACTTTCTGATGTGGTCTGATCTGTCCCATGAGTATCACTCTTTTAATAAAAAAAGGGGAAGTGACAGGCTTCCCCTTTTAACGTATTTTTTAGCGATTAAACGTCATACATGCGATTAATTTCTTCGGCATAATGTTGTTCGACGATGTTTCTTTTGACCTTAAGAGAAGGGGTCAGTTCTTTGTTTTCGATAGAAAACGGTTGGGGTGCCAGGAAGAAATCTTTGATTGTTTCGTAACGGGCCAGATTTTCAGTCAGTCGATCCAGTTCTCCCCTGATGAGTTCTTTTACCCCCGGCAGACTGACCAATTCTTTGTAATTATGGAAAGTCAGGTTATTCTCTTTGGCCCATCTGCTTACCGTCTCTTCGCTGGCCACCAATACAGCCGTACAAAATTTACGCTTATCTCCGATAATTACCGCTTGTTCGATATAGGGACTGGTAACCAGTTTATTTTCGATAGGCTGGGGAGCAATATTCTTACCTCCTGAAGTGACGATCAAATTCTTTTTCCGATCGGTGATTTTAAGGAACCCGTCTTCCATAATGCCAATATCACCGGTGTGGAACCAACCTTCCTCATCAATGGCTTCTTTGGTATCTTCCTCTTTTTTATAATATCCCACCATGATATGCGGTCCACGGGACAGGATTTCGCCATCCTCGGCAATCTTCACTTCAACTCCGGGAATAAGAGGCCCTACGGTTCCAAACCGGAAATTATTAAGCAAATTAACCGAAATAACCGGTGAAGTTTCCGTGAGTCCGTACCCCTCTAAAATGAATAATCCGGCAGCTCCGAAAAATTCGGCAATTTCTTTGGACAGAGGGGCTCCTCCGCTGATCATAAAACGCATCCGTCCCCCCAATTTCTCATACAGTTTGCTGAATACTAATTTATAGGCCAGATTTCTTTTAAATTGCAAAGGGCCCGGAATCGGTTTCTTATACATGATCCTTGTGATGTAATTTTTGCCAACATTGATCGCCCAATAGAATATTTTACGTTTCAGGGCGGGTCCAGACTCGACATTTTCGATCACCTTGGCGTAGATCTTCTCATATAACCTGGGCACTGAAACCATAATAGTCGGTTTGATCTCCGGTAAATTCTCTGCAACCGTATCCACGCTCTCGGCGTAAGCCACTGTGGCCCCGTTATAACAACTTAAATAGTGCCCTGCCATCCGTTCCAGAACATGGCTTAAAGGAAGAAAAGACAGGAAAGAGTCTTCCGCATCAACCGTCAGCACGCTGAGGGAACTTTCCACATTCGATAAAAAGTTATTGTGGGTAAGAATAGCACCCTTGGGTTCTCCGGTGGTTCCGGATGTATAAATGATGGTTGCCCAATGCTCGGGTTTAACGGATTTTATCTGTTCCATCACATAGTTTGCCTTTGAGGATAAAAATGCTTCTCCCATTTTAATCAGATCATCCAGACTTTTCCAGGGCTCTTTCATATCGGCGGGAGGATCGAATACAAAAAAGGACTGGGCGGTCTGAAGACCATCCCTGATTTCGTTAATTTTTTCCATTTGCAAATCATCGGCCACAATTACGGCTTTGGCCTCGGAATCGTTCAAGATATACTTAATTTGATCGCTGAGCAACGAAGGATAAACCGGTACAAGCAGGGCGCCTAAGGCCAATGTAGCATAATCCGTTAAAGCCCAGTCCATTCGGTTGGCAGAAACGATCGCAACTCTATCCCCGTCGGAAACCCCGACCGATGCCAATCCGGCTGAGATTTTTTCTGCCCTGTCCCCGGCTTCTTTGAAAGTAATGGACTTCCATTGGCCCTGATCTTTATACATATAACCGATATGATCGGGCATGGTGGAACGTTTCTCAAAAAACATTTCTGCCAAATTTTGATACTTCATAGCGCCTCCAATTATTAAATGGGTCGAAGGAAGGTTGAATAAATAAATATAGCTTGC
>JALSTK010000152.1 GCA_026983775.1 Calditrichia bacterium | reverse complement strand
CGGCGGATTTTCAATCCTCTTGCTATCCCGCCTGCGGCGGTCTATCAAGCGGATCGAACGTCCCTCCCCCGCATAATAGCCTACGGCATTATGCGCGCTCGGAACGATCATCCGCCGCCACGTTAGCCGTAAAAAAGAAATACTCAAAGGGATAATGTCATGAATGCAGGTGTATTGATAATTGGTTCCTTATTTTGGGATAGTAAACCTCATCGTATAGAATGGCGGAATAATCATTTAGATATTGAAAAGAGCGTAAAAGTTGCTGTGCCAATTTGTTATGGGCGTATTTCTAGAAGTCGTGGCAACACATATACTATGACATTTCGCCAAGACGAGAGCTTGGGAAAAGCGATATTCGTCCCCTTTGTGTCAAGAATAAGCACTGTAGATGATTTGATAGAGAAATCATCAGCGTTATGGGATGCAGAACAAGCAACGAAGAGAACTACTGGAACGATCGGTTCATCATGGGGTGTTGTTGGGGCGCTTTTTAAAAATGAACATCAGTTGTCAAATGAGTGGGTAAATTATTTCCAGTCTCAAGTTAATAAGGAAAAAGGTATAGAATTTTCATCAAGGTCTTGTATTAATGAAAATGGTTTTTTATGTATTCCGTGGCTTAAAGTTGTTAACGAAATTAGTTCTCTCGATACGGATATCATCTTTGCCACTGTCATAAAGCCAGAAAACACATTACCAGATCCTTCTCTGGTTGCAAATGCGTGGGTCTCCCAAAATGATGGCTATGAAGAATATTTTTTCAAAAATATCATATCTGGTATAAGAACACCTGAAGATTTGGATATCTGGAAAATTATCAAGGGGAATCATCCGGTTTGGCTAAAGAAAGACGAATATGCGGAAGCAATATATCAGCTTGATATGGAGCTTAAAGAAAACGGCTAACAAAGCGCTGCAGTGGACGCCAATTCCGCTGGCGCTCCATTGGCGCCACTGAGCTTGGTCGTTAACTGCCTCAAGTAAATCGCGAAAATACGGTATTTTAAATTCTATATTGGAATAATGAAACAAAATATATTAAATTGAACTGGGTGAAAAATATCTGGTAAAGACCATGATTTCCGAGAAAGATAAAAAAGCTATTTTTGAATTGGCCAGAAAATACATGGTTAAACGAATTATTCTTTTTGGCTCAGGAAGTAGAGAAACGGGTACCAACAGAGATATTGATTTGGCCGTAGAAGGAATCCCGGATAATTTATTTTTTAAATTTTATAGTGAGCTAATCTTTAATCTTTCCCAACCGGTAGATTTAATCGATTTAAACAGACCGAGTAAGTTCACCGAAATATTATCTTCTGAAGGTGTTCTCTTATATGGTTAAGCTTAAAGATAAAATAGAAGCCGAATATGAAAATATCGATAAACTAATATCTGAATTACCATAGGAAGAAAAATTACCATTTTTACAATTCTTGGAATTAGCTGGTGTGGCTACACTACTTCATAATTTTTATAATGGTATCGAAAATATATTAAAACTCATATTAAAAGAGATTGATATTCCTTTGCCTGAAGGCAGTTCCTGGCACAAAAACTTATTAAAACTAGCTGAATCAAATGGAATCATCTCTAAAACGACCTTACAAGAACTTGGTGAATACCTTGCATTTCGACATTTTTTTAGCCATACCTATGCTCTTGATCT
>JALSTK010000151.1 GCA_026983775.1 Calditrichia bacterium | reverse complement strand
TTGAAAGGCCTGGTCTATTTTACCGCTTTGCGGTAACCCTATTCGGTTACATCTTGCCCACAGGCTTCGCCTGTGGCTACTCATATTACATCACTTTGTGATGATTTAAAGATAAGGTGTGAATTAAATCCAATTTTTTAGAAAAATGATTTAAGGATGCGGCGTTTAACCACAAAAAACCTGGTAGACCCGTTTTTATAGAACCTGCATTGAAAACATTCATGTCGATTCGCCTGCCCGACTCTGGCGTGGCCTGCCCGCCTCAGGAGTGGCCTGCCCGCCTCTGGCGCGGTGAGATGAGTGATTTTTTAAGCGGATTCATTACTTAGAAAACAAATAAGGTTTCGTATAAATCTGCTCAAGAAAACTTTTTTCGATCCGAATGTAAATCAAAGGTATTTCGGATTTCAACTTCTGAAATCGTCCTATTATTAAGAGATTGGAGGAAAAATGAAACGTTTGTTCTTTTTTCTCCTGACTATTTTTTTCTTGTCTGCAAATGCAACACTTCTTTTTGCACAGACCTATTTTGACGATTCGGACTCGCTAAAAATAGTTATGGGAAACAGCACAGCTTACGAATTGGCCTTAAGTAAAAAAAACGGAGCAATTCTTTATCTGACGGATAAAACCGCAAATGTTCGTCTTAGCGAAGGTTCTTACGGTGATAATCTGTGGCTTTTGAAATCGGGCGATACAAAAATCGGCGCCGCGGATTATTCGTCGGCAAAACCGGATTCGTTTTACTATAGTTATTTTGCCGATTCATCCGTATTAAAGCTCTATTACACGCCTAAGGATGAAACCGTTCAACCGCGGGTAACGGTAACCATTCGCCTGACGGATGACGCCTATTTTGACATGGTTTTTGAAGTTGCAAACAAAACGAATCTTGTTTTTCATTCCGCGCATTTTCCGGAACGGCTGCTGATTCCAACCGCTGAAATTTTTGAAGCGCTGATGCCCGATAAACCGGGTGTGATTTTGGAAACGGATTTTTTTACCGACGAGCTGCCTAAAACAGGTCAGTATATTTTGCCCCATCCCCCGGCTTTCGCCGATTTTTTTGCCGTAAAAGAAATAAGCGGGCAATTGGCCATATATTCGGTATGGACGCCCGGGCCCATTCGCCAAAACGAACTGGGTTTTCAGCAAATAGTTGCGGACACCACAATGGCCGTACATAATTTCAATTTCCGAGTGGCCCCGGGCAAAAGCTGGCTCAGCCCGCCGGTACGTTTGCGCATCGGGCAGGATTTTTCGCAGTGTGCTCTGGCTTACCGCGAGGACAACCGTTTGGATGATTTTGAATCGGTCTCCGAAAAATTAGGCGCAAAATATACCGATGTATTACAATCGGTTTTAATGCATCTCGACCCCCAATGGGTAGATAAAGGTTTTAAAGACTGGCCGGAGATATTTCGACAACTTCCCAGTCCTTCTGTACTCATGCCTTCCGATTACTGGCCGGGCGGTTTTCACGGCTCGCATCCGGATTACATTCCGCCCGATCCCGCCTATGGTACGACGGCGGAACTGAAAGCGGCGGTGGATTCGGCGCACGCTTTGGGTATGCTGGTTATGCCCTTAACCTTGCCTGTTTGGTGGCATGAAAATTCACCGACGGTTCGGAATCTGGCCGGATACGGTTTGGATATTTCGGATGTGGCTCGTCTGGATTCCAGCGGCAATCCAGAATATACGGCATGGGAACTGGCCGGACAATACGATTGGGGCTATAATGTGTCCCCGCGCCAGCCCTATGTACAGCAGCGTTTGTCGGAATTTATGGCTCAGATGAGCGACTCGTTGGGGTACGATATGATTTACGAAGACGTTTTGGGCGCTTCAAGCTACGGTGAGGATTTCCAACCCAGCGTCATCGATTCCTTTGACCCGGAAGGCTGGATCGATCATACCCGCGCCTACAAAGACCATTTACTTTGTACCGAAAACGGCTATGATCATCTGGCCGAAACGGAGTTTGCTTTTCTCGGCGGCGGTTTTGTGCCGGGCTGGGATAGTACCGAACCGGGCAAGCGGCTGTTTCCGTTGGTGGAATTTTTACTGCATGACAAAGTACTGTTTTACAACTACTGGGGCGATCCCTCTACGTCGGCCGGCCGGCTGAGCTGGGATTTACTATTCGGCTATATGCTGAATAATGCCGTAAAACCGATAGACGATGGCGTTTATACGCGCATTGGCAGTCCCTGGCAGTATGTAAACGCCTATTTTCAAAAATATGTGCTTAGCCGATATGCGGACGAACCTCTGACCGCTTTTAGCCGACCCGGCAGCGACGCCCTGCAGTGTACGTACGAAAGCGTTACGGTTACGGCGAATAAAAGCTTTAGCGCCTCTTTCACCAGCGGCGCTTACACCATTCCGCCCCAGGGCGTTCTTGTGCAAAGCACCGGCGGCGATCTGACGGCGGGTATTTTTTCCACATACAATAACCGGCCCTTAAGCGCCGGCGATCATTACCTGATCGAGCGCCGCTTCAGCGATAGTCTGGAAGTGCGTCAGCCGTTGGGAAGCGACACGGATTTGTTGCTTACATACCTGCCCGGCTGGTCGCAAAGTGACACCACGCTTTGGGTGAAGGCCTACAGCGCCGAAACTTTGGTATCCGTTTTTAAGCCGCAAATGACCGCTTCCGGGTTGATTTTCAACTACCGCCAAAGCATCGACGGGCAGCATATTAACGATTACCGCGTCATTAAATCCGATGAGCAGCCGCAAACCGGATGGACTACTTTTTTTGACGATTACGATATAGATGTGATGACCGTAGGCAACCGTTCTGTGTATGAACTGGGTCTGAATAAAAATCGCGGCGAATTGAAATATATTTTGGATAAAAGCAGCGGCGATACGCTTTCTCTCGGCTCACAGTGGAGCCGCTTGTGGGCTCTTACCTTTCCGCAGGCGCCGAACCCGGATGTGGCCCCGGATATGGTTGGCTTCTGGCCGGATGGCGCCAATGATTTTAAATATCAATGGAATCCGGAATCCAATGAATTGAAACTTTTTTACCGGGGCGATACCAGCGCCGCGCAATATTTGAATGTTACGGCAACCATCACCGTTTCGCCGAATTCCTGGTTCGACGTTCGATTGAAGGTGACCAACCACTGGGGATACGATCTGCAGCGGGTCGCTTTTCCTAATAATCTGCGCTGGAAGATCGCGGCCGGCGATAAACTGCTGCTGCCCTTTTCGTATCCGGGAATTCAATTTAACGGCGTCTCGTTGCTCAATGGTCAGGCGGCTGACGGTTACTATCCCGGCGATTTTCACGCGGGGCTGTCGGTCCTGGCGCAAAAGAATTCCTATGTTTCCGTTTATTCCCTGCATTCCGATTCCCTGCGCCCGGAATTTTTCGGCTGGATGCCTTTCGATGATCCTTTGTCTTCGGCCAACGTCGTAAGCGAACGGGAATATCCCGTATTCGTTAAAAACGGCGCCGACTGGACGAGTCCGCGGATTCGTTTTCGTCTCGGGGAGAACTTTAAACAAGCCATTCTCGATTACCGGAACGACAACGGAATCGATGGGTATCCGTCTTTGCGGTCAAAGGTAGCCGCTTCCGCGCAAAAACTATTTCAATCTCCCTTATATTATTTGGAATATGAGAAGAATATCCTTACGCCTTTTGCCGAATATGCCGATTCAATTCAAAATTATCCCAACCCGGCGCTGGTTTGTCTCAGCGGATTCCAGACCGGGGGACGCTACGGCAATCACCCCGATTACCTGCCTCCGGACGACCGCTGGGGGTCGCAAGAGAATCTGAAACAATTTATTACGGCGCTGCACAGTCAGGGGAAATGGGTTATGCCTTTCATCGCGCCTATGTGGTGGAATGAGAATTCGCCAACGGTGCAAAATATATCGGATATTTCCGCTGTGGCGCAGCTCAATCCCGAAGGCCAGCCCGAACGCGCGCAAAAGGATTCATACCGGGGTTACTATGTTTGTCCGTATGCGCCCCAGGTGCAGAGTAAACTGAGTACGGTGTTTGACGAGCTAAAACGGGACATGGGTTTTGATATGATGTTCGAAGCGGAAATAGGCAGCCGTTCGGCCGAAACCGACAAGAATGCAGCGGAACCTGCTCCAACGGCTTACGATGAGGGTTGGCTGGAACATACCCATGTCTATCGGGATTCCTTGCTTATCGTTCAGGGCGGTTACGACCGTCTCGCTGCCAATGTAATCGGTTTTACGGGCACGGTATATTCGGACGGGCCGTCGGAATGGGACAACCGTTTTGGCGCAGGCAACTGGCAGCCATATCCCATGGCGACCTATTTATATCATGATAAGATTTTACAGTACGCTCCTCTGGATCGGCAAACCGGCGATCAACAAGCTCTGGCCTGGAATCTCTTTTACGGAATGCAGTTGAATGGCACACTGTACGACACGGACAATCCGGAGCGTTTGGGGCATGGTTGGTTCAATGTACTAAATCTGTTCCAAAAATACGTAGGTTCGGAACTGGCCGGACAGACCCTCACGGAGTTTAAAGAAATCGATACGGATGTGCTGCAAAATTCCTTTGCCGATTTTTCAGTGGTTCGGAATAACACCAAAAGCGGTTATGCCGTTGGGGAACAGAGCGTTTCCGCGCAGGGAATCCTGGTTGCGGCCAACGACGGCCATTTACTGGCCGGGATATTTGATGAACTGGACGGACAGGCCTTAACGGGATCGGATCATTTCCTGATTGCGCGCACTTTTGCCGACAGTATTCTGGTGTATCAGCCTAAAGGGAAAGATACGAATCTGCGTGTGCCGCGGCCTGCGGACTGGGATGATTCGACACGCATAAAAATAGCTGCGGTCGGCGCCACTTTTTCCGAAGACGTCGATGTTACGCTTTCGTCCGATTATATCGGGTTCCGCTATTCAGCCAAACAAAATGGTGAACCGGTGGAGTGTTACAAAATCGAATACGGAAGCGGAACAGGGATAGAGGGGAATGAAGCGCTACCTAAAAAGTTTGCGATGTTTCAAAATTATCCCAATCCTTTCAATCCCAGTACAACGATTCATTATCAGCTGCCGCGGGAGGATAAAGTGGAATTGACGGTTTACAATATGCTGGGGCAAAAAGTGCGCACGCTGGTGGATCGAAAGCAGCAAGCCGGAAACCATTCGATTGTTTTCGACGGGCGGAGCTTGTCCAGCGGAATTTATTATTACAAATTAAAGGTCGGAAGCGGCCTGATTCGCGTAAGAAAAATGGTGCTCATAAAATAACCTCGCGCAAGAGGTTTATCTACGCCCCTATCTTTTATTCCTGGCAGGACGTTTACTTCGTTCTGCCTTTTTAATACCGATTATTTTTCTTAAACGAATTGCCGCTTAAGAACAGGTTCAGATATGATTTGTTGTTTTTACTCTGTTGCCGGTTTATTCGGATAGGGGTTTATGTTTTCTGAATATATTCCGATAACCTCATTTAGTACAAATCGACGAGAAAATGTTTTGCTCAAAACGGCTTTTGCCCAGCTTCGTTGAATTTCCGTTAGTTGAGGGTTCCTTCCATTTAACGACTTGCTGCCGAAAACTTTTTGGAAGCATTTACTCGAAAAGAGTCGGTTAACCCCATTCATTAAAGAGGAGAAAGAAATGGAAAAATGGCGCTTAAAACTTCAATTAATCCCGGTCGTTTTTTTATCCGTGATGGTTTTGAATTTGAATGCTCAAAATCTATTGGTCAATCCCGATGCCGAAACGGGCGATACGCAAGGTTGGGTTGATGTGAATGATGCCTGGAGCGCTGCTGCCGATATAACGCCGCACGGGGGGGATTATTTTTTCTGGCCGGCGCGGCTGGATATTGCCTATACGGAAATCTATCAGGATGTGGATGTCTCCTCTTATGCATCACAAATTGATGCCGGAAACCTATGGTATGATCTCAGCGGCTGGCTGGCCAATTGGGATCAATATCCCCATGATCGGGCCACTCTGGCGCTTGAAGCGCTGAACGGTAATCAGGAACAACTCTTGTATGTTTCCCGCGATCACCGCAGTCCTGTCTGGACCTTTTATGAACTTGAAGGACAAATCCCGGCCCATACAAGAACTTTACGCGTACATTTAATTGCCACACGTTTCGTAGGCAGTGATAACGACGGTTATTTTGATGATCTGTCCCTCAGCGTAAACAATACGGCCCCCTCCGTGTATGTAACGGTTTCTGCGGAAAATGGTCTGACTGAACTTCCGGCAGACGGTACGTTACAGCTTTTCGCGGCTACTACAGGAGGTACGGACGGTGGCTATAACTGGTCTTCGTCCTTTGAAGCGGTTGCCACCGTGGACACGAACGGATTGGTTACGGCCCATCAGGCGGGAAAATTTACGATTCAGGCTTCCGGTAAAAATACGGGAAAGACCGGATTTATCGAATTAACCGCTTACAACCCCGAAGATATTGTTTTTGTTACTCCGCAAACCGGCATCCAATGGCCGGCGGGAAGTGTTCAGGAAGTAACCTGGCATGTGAAGGGGAACCTCTCTTCGGGAACGCTTTTTTTCAGCACTACCGGGGGCAGCAACTGGATGGAAATAGCATCTATCGATTCTGTAGCCGGCGGACGTTTTTTCTGGACCCTGCCGGATTCGGATAAATCCTTGAACAGTTGTTATCTTAAAATGGCCTGGGACGGTGGCGAATCGGTTAGTTCGGTATTTTCGATTATTCCAAATACCACGGCGATCAAGGATAAGGCATACAGAAATCGTCCGGGGACCTTTCAATTACTGACGAATTATCCCAATCCCTTTGGCGAGAGCCACACCTATCAGGGCAATGCGAATACCACTATTCGCTATCAACTTTCGGCGACAAACCGGGTGCGTTTGACGGTTTATAATGCCTTCGGTCAGAAAGTGGCTGTCCTCGTTAAAGGGCAACAGGCCCCGGGTAGATATCAGGTAAATTTTAATGCGGCCGGTTTGGCTTCCGGCGTCTATTTTTACAGCTTGCAGGCCGGAGCTTTCAAACAGACCCGAAAAATGATCTATCTACGGTAATCAATTCTAAAAAGGGATCGAAAAATGAAAGTAATTTTTGGACTCATAATATTGCTTTTTGCGCAAATTGTAATAGCCCAAACCAATACCTGGGTTTCCTATCAGGACATCACGGATGTCCATGAGATTGCCGAAGAAGACGGTTGGCTCTGGATCGGCACCAACGGCGGTGTTGTGCATTATAATCTGGCCGATGGCCGTAAAGAGTATTTTAATAAGGCTAATTCCGGGTTGATCTTTGATAATGTGGAAGCGGTTTATATCGACCGCCAGGGCAATAAATGGTTTTGCACCTTTGACGGCGTATCCAGATTTGACGGAACGAATTGGGTCAGCTTCGATAAAGACAACATGGGCATTAGCAGAGATTGGGTGCATGACGCGGTGCAGGACGCAGCGGGAAATATGTGGTTCGCCACACGCGCGGGTATCACCAAATATGACGGTGTGAATTGGACCGTCTATTCACCGGCAACGGATACGGTACTTACTTCTTATGAAATAATGGCCATCGATCTGGACAGTAAAGGCAATATTTGGGTTGTATCCCGGGATGACGGATATCAGCGTGGAGGGCTTTTTAAATACGACGGCAGTCGGTGGATGAGTTTCACCATGCATAATTCGGAAATCCCCGATTACTATTTTTATGATGTAAAGGTGGATCAAAACGATAACCTCTGGCTGGCAAGTAATGATCACGGACTGATCAAATTTGACGGTACTACATTCACCATGTATAATAATATGACTTCTTACATTGGGGATATTCGGGTTAAACATCTGTTTATTGACGCGTCGAACCATGTTTGGGCTTCGTTGGAAAAATATATCGCCGATGGTGGAATTACCGAATTTGACGGAACCGCTTTCACCAATTACAATAGTGCCTCCGGTAATTTTCCGGGCGATAATGGCAGTTGCGTGTATCTTACACCGGACGGTCGTCTTTTTGCAGGTGTAGAATTACAAGGATTATACGAGAGGACTCAGAACCACTGGAATAAAAAAGAGCTCTCTTATTGCGGTTTGCCCTCCAATCAAATAAATACGGTATTTGTGGATTCCAACGATAATAAATGGTTTGGTACCAATGATTCCGGTTTGGTGAAATTTAGCTGGCAGGGATGGAAACGTTATTCCATGGCGAATTCGGACCTGCCCGATAATTCCGTGCTTTCTATTAACGAAGATCGTCATGGCAACATCTGGGTGGGTACCAGGGCCGGAGCCGTTAAGATTAGCGATAAAGATATGACCGTTTATGATAAGAACAATACACCGGAAATTTACGGGGACTGGATTAATGATATTGCGGTTCGCGGTGATACGGTATATCTGGCTACCAATATCGGTTATTCCGAATTCGATGGTAGCAGCTGGTCTGTTCATTACAAGGGGAATTTACCGAACTTTCCTTCTTCGGATGACGGCATCAATGCCATCACCTTTGACGCGGACGGTAATATATGGATGGCGCTGCTTTTTTACGGGGTCATTAAATATGACGGGGTGACCTGCACCGGATACACCTCCGATAATTCCGGACTTACCTATACTCAGACCAAAGCGTTGGCCTTTGATACCTTAGGTAATTTATGGGTAGCTACGTACGGTACCGATTATTACGGAAGTAATGGCGCTTTATATGAATTTACCGGTACCAACTGGTACGATTACCGCACAAACAACAGCGGAATTGTCTGCGACTATTTAAACTTTGTTACCTTTGATGCTCATGGAAATCTGTGGACCGGAGGCGTTCAATTTGGTTCTTCCGTCATTTCCGGCGGATTTTCGATCCTGAAAAACGGCGTATGGCAAAACTTTAAACGGGAAAATTCCGATCTGACCTATTCCTATGTCAATGACATTGCCTTTGACAGCAAAGGAACGGCCTGGATAGCTCTGGCCGATTATGGCGCGGTAGCTTATAATCCCGATGGAGTAACCGCTATCCGAAAAAATCGGACAAAAGCACCCGATGGCTTTGTCCTGATGCAAAATTATCCCAATCCATTTGGCGAAAGCCGCGCCTTTCGTGGTAATCCTATTACAACGATCGGTTATCGAGTATTTTCGCCGGGTAAGGTAAAGCTAACCGTATTTAACGCACTGGGGCAAAAAGTTGCCATCCTTGTTAACCGGAGGCAATCCCCGGGCACTTACCGCCTTTCGTTTGACGCATCCCACCTTGCAAGTGGAGTGTATTACTATAGACTGAATGCGAACGACGGTTTTTTCGTACAAACTAAAAAAATGATACTGATACGGTAATAAATACCATCCCCCTTTTAGGGATGGTCTGTATTTTTATAGACAACGGCAAAAACATGATCTTGTTTATAGCCCAGGAGTGATTCATGCCTTGATGCAAGTCACCCTGGGCAAACGAGATAATGTGTACTTTGCTAAAGTTATAACTGTCTTAAATAAGAAAGTGATTCATCCCCAGCGATATCTTGTGGTTGATCCTTTTTTTAAAAACCGTTTTATCGGTCGTACATCGTTCATAATATCAAATGAATTTTTGAAGTATTTTACTTCGCTAAAATTGACAAATTCTGGGTTATCGGAACGGCTTACTACGAGAGCAATCTAATCCGCAAAACCATCAAAACGGCGGACAACGCTATCCGGTTCCTACCAGGATCGTTATGAGATCCACTCATCGAAAACAAACCCAAATTCATTCATATATAAAGGATTTTTCTTGTAATATTTATGATGTCGGCGTTCACACTTTTTGCGCAAACGGACCAACTCACCGGACGCTGGCTGCTGACCAAAGCCGAAATGAATCGGGGAACCCGTTATCCCTACCAGATTTTTGAGTTCCGTAACAATGGCAAATTAATGGCTATGGGGACGGAAGTCGGTACCTGGCAATACAAAAAGGGCGAAAAATCACTTATTCTTAATTCAAAACTGGACAAAGATTTCAACGGCACCGGTAAAATTGAAATTTTGACGGATGAACGATTGGTAATGACCAATGCGTGTGCAGCAAGGTGAAACGGACAAAAGCAGCGGAATCTGGATGTTTGATCCTATCCAATGGGCGGCCGATGCGACTCAGTTAACGGATGGCGTGCCGCGTTTTCCCGCAACTATTACGAATGGCGGATTGTTACTGGTTGGCGACGGAGACAAGTTGGTAGCCATTAACGTCAGCAGCGCCGGACTGGCCGACAGTCCCTATCCCAAATACCGCGGTAATGCCGCCAATACCGGTTATATTGCTGTGAACACCACAGCCATCGTCAGGTCGATGCGAATGTTCCGCAAGGTTTTACGGTGTCGCAGGCTTATCCCAACCCGTTCAATCCGTCCACCCATATTCGCTTTAGTCTGAACAAAGCGGAACACGTACAGGTTATAGTGTACAATGCCGCCGGACAGTCGGTCGCGCGCTTAATGGACGCTCAAAGGAATCCCGGTAAGTACGAATTAAGCTGGAATGCGGCAAATTTTAGTTCCGGTGAGTATTTCGTTACGGTAATTGCCAATGGCCGGGTACAAACGCGCATGGCCTTACTGGTGAACTAAGTTTAGTAATTTAAAACTTCAAAGCCGTTCGGATGCGCTTCGGGCGGCTTTTTACTAATTTTGTATTAAAAGGCAAAGTGGAAGAAATACCGTTGTCTTTTTCGCTTGCATGGCAAATCATTCCTTACTAATCTTAGGCCATGATGCGGGTTATTTTACATGTGGATATGGATGCCTTCTTTGCGTCTGTGGAGCAGCGTGATCATCCCGAATACCGCGGTAAGCCGGTCATTGTGGGCGCGGATCCCAAAGGCGGCAGGGGGCGCGGGGTGGTTTCCACCTGTTCCTATGAAGCGCGAACGTTCGGAGTCCATTCGGCCATGCCTATTTCAAAGGCTTATAAACTTTGTCCTCAGGGAATTTATGTGCCTCCCAACGGCAGACTCTATAGTCAGGTAAGCAAAGAAATCTTTGAAATTTTCTATGAATTTACCGATTTGGTAGAACCCCTTTCCATTGACGAAGCCTTTCTGGATGTAACCGGCAGCCAAAAATTGTTTGGAAACGGTCCGGAAATCGCCGGCAAAATAAAAAAACGCATCCTGGAAAAAGAGCATTTAACCGCCTCCGTGGGGGTGGCCCCCAATAAGTACCTGGCTAAAATCGCCTCCGACCTGGAGAAGCCGGACGGGCTGGTGGTGGTATCGGCAGATAAAGTCGAAGAATTTTTACAATCCCTCGATATTTCCCGGCTGTGGGGAGCGGGACAGCGCACTCAGCAGACTCTGCGCAAACTCGGAATTCATACGATTGGCGATCTGGCCGCCTATCCCCGGGATGTTTTAAAACAAAAGTTCGGCAAGATGGGTGATCATTTTTACCGGTTGGCCCACGGAATCGATGATCGTGCCGTGCATAGCGCCGAAGGGGTAAAATCCGTTAGCAACGAGCATACCTTCGGCAGCGATGAGGCAGATGAATCCATCCTGCTGCAAACCTTATTGAGATTGTCGGAAAAGGTGGGCTACCGGTTGCGTAAAAAGGGGTTACAAGGAAAAACCGTTCATCTTAAATTGCGCTATGAAAATTTTAGCACCATTACCCGCAATAAAACGTTAGATCATTATACGGACAGCACGGAAATGCTCTACTCGACCGTTCGGCTTCTTTTTCGGAAAAATTATCAAAAAGGAAGAAAAATCCGTTTACTGGGTGTGGGCATCAGCTCTTTTGGCCGGCAAGAGAACCAACAATTAACTTTGTTCCGTGCCGCGGATGAGCAAAGAAGTGAATTGGATCGTTTACAGGATATACTGAAAGAGCGCTTCGGCAAGAACATTACGGCCCGGGCCGAAGCGTTGGCTGTTAACCAAAAGAACAAAAAGAAAAAATAGATTTTGCTAAAAAGGCTTTCCTGTCCTATATTTTGGAAGGAGATAGGTACGGAACAATAAGTTCATAGAATTCGGAGTGTATATGGCAGCGATCTGTATAGATGCCGGACATGGCGGTGCCGACCCCGGCGCTGTCTGGCAGAATATCCGTGAAAAGGATCTGAACCTGGTCTATGCTTTGGCCCTGGATACGGAACTTAAAAAGCACGGATATAAAATTCTGATGACCCGGAAAAACGATACCAATGTACCTCCGCTTTTAACCCGCTGCCGTCTGATCAATGCGCATCATCAGCAGAAAGCGCCTTACTTCGATGCCATAATTTCTCTGCACTGCAATGTGGCTGTTGAGCCGAACACTTTGATAGCTAATCCTCGCCAAAAGGGACTGTATGTGATTTACAGCGCCGAATCGGAAAGAAGCATCCGTCTGGCCGAAACAATTGCCGAACAATGTGGAAAGGACGGTTTTGAACTGAATCACCAGGGCCTACTTTCCACCGTGGAATTGGGCCGCTCTCTGGCCTGGATTCATAAAACACTACCGACATCCGTACTGGTGGAAATGGGATTTATGACCCATCCTGAGGAGCTGCTACATTTACAGTCGGATCAATACCGTTCCGCGCTGGTCCAATCTCTGGCAAAAGGATTAAGCAGATTCGTTGCGGGATGAAAAAACATCCCCGGGTATCATAGTCCGGGATTGTTTACGGAAACCATCTATTTGGGAGAAAGCCATGAAGGATTTAAGAGGAAGCCCCAGTAAGTGGCTCTTACATAATTCGAAAGGTTATCCGGATTTTTTATTCACTATTCTTTCTTATTCCCTTCTTTTACTGGCCTTTGTTTCATTGATTTGGATTGCCTTTGCTCTGCTGGCCTTTATACATGCCGGTTCTCCTCAGGCTTCTGTTTTGATTAGAATAATGAAGACCATGCAAACCGGACTGGTCTCTCTGGCCGGGGTTGTCTTCGGTCTGGCCGGCAGTTACACCGTGCGCCGCTACAAATACGACGATCACTATCTAAAAAAGAAGGTCGCCGAGCACAACATGGATTCGGCGCGGCAAATCAACGGGCAGATTCAACTGGTTCAGAATCAGGAGGACGTATAATGGCCGATATCCGGAACATATCCACCCTGCTTGACATCCTAATTATTCTGGTTCCAATGCTCATCATCGGCTATTTGGTTTTTAAATTTTTAATTCCCAAAAAACCGGTTTTGGGAATCGGTCTGGCTTTGGGCGGCGGGCTGCTTGGTGCCTGGCTACTGCGCAACCGCTTGCAGAAAGCCTTTGATGTGGAAGAGAAACTGGCCGAACATAATGAGATGATGGCTAAGTTTAAGGAAAAACAGAAACAACGTTTTCAGGCGGTGATGGCGAATAAACAGGTTATTGCCAATCTGGAAAAGCAGCGCCGAAAATTGGCTAAAAAAGAGCAGCAACATGCTACGGAATTGAAATTGATTGATGCCGAGTTAAAAGATCGTCGGGCTTTGAACGAGGAAATTTTATCCGGATCGGCTGATTTTCTGCGCTCTGTAGATCAACGCAGTGCGGATCGTCAAAAATTACTCCGGCAATATTACGAGACAGGTAATCCGGCTGATCAGCCCTTGCCGAAAAATAAAGGGACGGCGCAGGATCCCGATATTGAGCTCGATGGCTATCGTTTGGAGAAAGGTTGAGGTAAAGGAATTTTATGAAAGAGTCAGCTATGATGAAAACAGTTCTGATGAGTTTGATCTTTTTATTATTGGTAAATTCTGCGCAACTTTTCAGTCAACAGGTGACCAAGGCTCAATTGGCCAAAGCCCTTTCCGAGTGTGAAGCGGACCTGGAAGTCAGCAAACAGCAAATCCGTAAACTATCGGATGCATTGCAGGCCACGGATAATTTAATAGAGCGGCACAGAGCGGTTTCGGATAGTCTGATTTCTAATTTACGTCAGCAGCTATTTATACAGGATTCGGTGAGTGCTCTGCTCAAAATCAATGCCGACACCTTACAAACCATGGTTCGGGATTTTCAGAAGAAACTGGATGAAGTGGATCGATTATATATAAGTGAGTTGAAAAAACAGAGCCGGCCCTGGTACTTAACCGGCCATGGTTTAAAAGGTTTAATATACGGGGTGTTCATCGGTGGTGCCCTGGGTCTGGTCTTTTCGCTGGCGCATTAGCGGCCGGTGTAAGGTTAAAGCTTCAGATGTTTCATCAGTTTTTTAATCGGCCCGGATTTTTGCATAATATAAAAATGGATGGCCGGAATATTTCTGTTCAGCAACGCTTCAACCTGCTTAAGCGTCCATTCAACCCCGATCTCCAGCACATTTTTTTCATTTGCGGCAAGAATTTCATCGGTCAGTTCAGCCGGAATGTCCACATGAAAATGGCTGGGAATTGTGGTTAACTGCGATTTATGGGTAATGATTTTCAGACCGGGAATAATCGGCACATCGATACCGGCCTGACGACATTTGGCTTCAAAATCGAAGAACACCCGATTATCGAAAAACATCTGGGTAACAATATATTCCGCACCGGATTCCACCTTCTGTTTTAAATACTGAATATCGAAGTTAAGATTGGGTGCTTCAAAATGCTTTTCGGGATAGGCTCCGACGCCGATACAAAAATCCGAAGGGCGTGCGTCCAGCAGGTTATCTTCCAGATATTTACCCTGGTTCATATCATGAATCTGCCGTACCAGGTCCAGGGCATAGCGGTTGGCGGTTCGTCCGAAGGTAAGCGGCTTTTCATAATTAACATCATCACCGCGGATGGCCAGTACGTTTTCGATCTCCAGATATTGCAGTTCAATCAGAAAATCTTCCGTTTCCTCACGAGTAAATCCCTGGCAAAGCACATGGGGAATGGCATCGATATTATATTTATTTTGAATCAAAGCACAGATGCCCAGAGTGCCGGGACGCTTACGTTTTACTTTGCGTTTGATGCCGGAGGGGGTTTCTTCATAAACTACTTCCGCTGCATGACTGGTGATATCGATGAAAGGCGGATGAAATTGCGCAATATCATCCACCACATGCAGTAGACTGTGGATGTCACCGCCCCGGCGCGGCGGAATAATTTCAAAACTGATCAGGGCCCGGCCGGCCCTGGCAAGATGTTCCGTAACTTTCATTCTTTTTCCCGACTATTTTGAGTAACAGGTTCAGAAGGCGTTATCCCTTCCCGGTATAGGCGAATATCACAAAATATACCCAAAAAGTCAAAAATCTATTTCCGTGCAAAAAGGCTACGGCTGAAAAATAATAATCAGTGCATCAGAATCATTTTGCGCACCTCGTTATATCGTCCCACCTGCAGACGATAGTAGTAAATTCCACTGGACAGATGGCTGCCGTCGAACAGGACCCGATACGTTCCTTTGTTTTGAACCGTTTGTACCAACCGGCGGATTTTTTGCCCCAACACATTGTATACGGTTAACCGGACCGGACTACGTTTGTCCACTCTGTACATAATGCGGGTAAGCGGGCTGCCTTCGGATGACTGGCTTTCCCCGAAGGGGTTGGGGTAATTGGGCAGTAATTCCGGCCGATTAATCACCGCCGAATAAACTTCGTCCAGGGCCGAGATATTGGTTGAAAAAATATCCGCAGCCCAACCCTGCGCCGTAAAAGCCGGATTGGAACGGAAACGGAAAGTCAAGGCTCCGTCCGGATTGGTAGCTACGATCTCACCCGGTGAATTGGTACCGGAAAACGGACTGCCGGGGACTTGCGAAGCGCTGGTGCTGGTGCCATCATAGATATAAAGTTTGTCGTAGTTTTCGATGGTGTTGAAAGAAGTAAAGCTGACTTTGACCGCAGGACTGCGCCCTTCGGGCATAAAGGTCATGGTTAAATCTTCTTTGGTGCTGTAATCGCCATCCGCACCGCCGCTATCATAAAAAAGGCCGCTGCTTACGGTTACGGTTGCATCGGACATAAGATAGACCGTTTTTTCACCGATGACGATCTGGAACGTATCTCTGACGGTGTAAGCACCGGAGGTAACGCTGTAATACAAGAAAGCCTGGCTCCCGGAGGGGGTCGCCGCATCGGCACTTACGGTGAACGAAGCATCGATACTGCTGTTCGGGGCGAGCGTTCCCAGATCGGCATTCTCATTCTCGATAGTCAGATAGGTACTTTCCGTGGTCAAGGAAGCATGGGTGGCTTCGGCATCGGCATGACCTTCATTACCGGTGGGGATGATAAAGACTGCGGTTTCACCTTCATCCAGGCTGCCATTGCCGTTACCGCTGGCGCTGTCGTCAATTTGCAGATCGGATACGGTCAGAGCGGGGGCGTTAATGGTCAGCCCGATATTGGACGTCCAGTGGTTATGATCAATATCTGTAAATTCTACCGAGCAATTGGCTGCATACTGATCGGGTACTCCGTCGGCTATTGTAAGGGCGAAAGCCGTGTCGCCGGGGACAACCTGATCCACGGCTATATCACCATAATAGTGAGAGTCATCCGTAATCGTCAGATAAGCATCCGAAGTAGTCAAAGTTCCCGATACAGCGCTGGCGGGATCGGAACCGACATTCTTGGCATTCACGTCTAAAAAAATAGATTCGTTAAAATCGGCCTGATTATTACCGTTGCCGGTTTGTGCGTCATTAACCGAATAGGAGTCCACCGTAATATGCGGGCCGTTGGCAGCGACTACCTGTACTTCGGACCCGTATCGGAAATAATTCTGCTTGGTTACGGTGACCAGGACCACTTTCCCCGGGTCCTGGGGTGTGATTTCGATATCCACCGGATTGCCCGTTCCGTCGGCCGTACCGATGATTTCTCCGTCTACCGAAAGGCCGATCAGAGAGCCGTCATCGGCAGTGACGGTAAAAGTTGTGCTGCCGGAAGGCATTTCGGAGTCGTGTGAAACATTTAAATTTTGCGGTACTTCCGAATAGACCATGGAGTAACTGCCGCCGTGATGATGGAATAAGTAATAGGTAATCTGTTTATCATCCGTATTGTACGGCCAGTCGGAGCCCTGCAGGAAATATTTACCGGCCTCGTTGGCATAAGAAGGGAGGATGAACCGGGTCGGGAACGTGGTGGTTTCGTCCGGCATAAATTCGGGCCACATATCGTCGTACATGCCCCAGGTATAAGTATCATTCACAAAGGAGTAGGATACCTGAGTGGCGCCGATCAATCCCAGTGCCCGTTGGGAATCCCTGTGAAAAGCTTCCACAAAACATTCACTGTCCCAGTCAAACCGGCCGGTTAAACAGTTGATGGAGAAGACGAAGGTTAATTCGGTATTGTGTAAACCGGATAAATCGTTGATATCGTAGTCCGGCTCACCCCAGCCCGTTTCCGAGCCGTGATCGCGATGCTGCAACATAAAGGCGCCGCTGTTGATGTCGTTGTTGACCCGGGTGGCGTTTCCGCCCCAGTCGTTGAGATGTTCCGGTGTTTGCGGAATATAGCCCAAACCGTTGGGCCCAAAATAGTCGACCACGTCATCGGTATTATCAGCCGTTGACCATACATCACCCGGTGTTCCGGAGTAAATAGCGTTTTCGCGCACGGGATGTTTTCCAAGACCGTATTCCCAGAAACCGTTGACTATTTCGGAGCAGAGCTGAAACCAGCGTTCCGTCTGCCAGCCCATGGCGGTTACCGGATGATCATAAAAAGAAGGATCGGTAGGGGGGTGTCGTTCATAATCCAGGATTTTACCCACCATATGCTGAAGATGAGTGGCATTCTGGGCCGTAATTCTGGAAAATACGATATCCGGTAAATCATCCCCGTCTACATCGGCAAAATCATTATCCGAAATATAGGTGCCGCTGTAGGGATGCGGCTTTTCCGGGGAAGATGTGATTGTGCTGCCGGAGTTTCCGTAATCGGCCAGTAACAGCACGGCCGAAGGGGGAACGGTCCAGTTGTAATAGGCATTATCCACATAGTCCTGAATGGCATCGAAGGTGTTACCCCCGATTTCCGTAGTGGTCACTACACCGCTGCTGATCCCCTGCTGGTTGCGAAACAGTTTGAGCGAATCGCCCCAGGCAATGAAGTCCGGATCATCCGGGACAATGATGATATATTCCACATTCTCAACTGCTCTCCCGTCATCGGTTCGATGATTATTATGCGGAACAAAATCCTTGAATTTAATTTTGGGTAAGGAACGGTAATTCATAACCAAATCGCTAAGCATCGGTTCCCAGAATCGATTACGTAAGCGGTCTTCGCCGAAATGGCCGTTACCGCCGCTAAAAGTTACCTGGACTTTTATATCCCGATAGACCAGCAATTCTTTACTTACCGGGTTGTACTGAAAAGGAGTAATACCCAACAGGATTACGTCTACCCCGCGAATTTTCTTTTTTTCTGAAATCAGTACCGGATTTTCCGGGTAAAAGGCATCCTGATTATAGACGGTTTGATTTTTTTGGTAAACCAGCGCCCGATCATCAACGTCAAACGGAAGTTCCGGTGCCGGAGCCATCTCAATGCCGGTAAATTTCTCAGTGCGCCAATCCAGTACCTTAAGCGTGACTTCCGCATCCCCGGGGATGGCAATATAACGACTCAGGCCGGGAAGGTCCGGCATACCGGCATTGTTGGGCAGATACGCTCCCTGCAAAGAGATGGTTTTTAACATCTCGCCGTTAATCAGCCGGTCGACCAAACCGAAGCGTACGATAGAGAAATTTACCTGAACCTCATCGGCCGTGCTTTCCAGCAAAGAAAATCCGGCGCGTCCCCAGCTATCGGGATAGGTAATCTCTTCAGCCCGGAGACTTGTTAGGGAAAAGAGAAGAAACAGCCAGATCACTATGGGTTTCAGTAGATATTTTTGCATGGATCCTCCGAAAAGATAAAATGAATGATTTACCAATTTAAACGCTCCTCACATGCACCCGGTCCGATGGGACCGTTCACCAGGCATGGTAGACAAGGATCCCCCGTTTTTTCTATTCTTTTATGAACAAAGTTGAGTCTGCTATTTAAAATTCATCGGATTAACAACATTTTTCGGGCTTCTTCCATACCCCTTTTCGTAGAAAGTCGGTAGATATACAAACCGCTGGGTAACCCGGAAGCATCGAATTTAATGCGATATTCACCCGCATTCTGGCGACAGTTTACTAAGCTTTTAACCATTTGACCGAGTGTATTGTAGATAGATAATCGGACCCAATCCGGGAGAGGCAAATGATAACGAATGGTGGTTACCGTCCCGTTTTTATGGGAGAGGCCTTCGCCAAAAGGATTGGGATAGTTGGCAAAAAGTTTGAATGAGCCGACCGGGGTTCCCGAAGCGGAGAGGGCAGAGGCGCTTTCCACGGTAAAAGAGAACACACCCTTCGGTGCCACCAAAGGTTTACTCACCGTATGGCCGTTGTTGGATTCGGCGGAAATGTAATAAAAAACCTCTGTCCCGGATGCCTGTTGCGGAATGGATACGGTAAAGCTGTCGTGATCCAGGGCAGTCATTTTCAAGGCCGAAAAGCCCGCAGTGGTATCTATAGACCAATATGTATATGCATTGCTAATACCGGGAGCAGATTTGATTTGAGCAGTGACTGCATAGCCGGCCTCATTTACATAAGCGTGTCGTATGGGGGCATGGGAAATCCAAACCGGATTATTTACCCCGATTTCCTTGGTGATACAATGAATGGCACCCAGGGCGGTAATTATATCATTACAATCGATACCGACTACCCGGTATCCGGGCATGGCTTCACGGTAAATGCGCAAAGCAGTCGTATCATACTGCTCTTCGTAGGTGGGAACAATAACGGTTTTATTGACAATCACCGAATTGGTATAGGTACGGTAATCGCCGTTCTCATCCGGGTAGTTTCCGTTGGCATCGGGTGGCATGGGAATGCGTACTACCCGGTAATCCCGGCCGAAACAGGTGCGATAGTTGTCTAAAACATACTGCAGATTGGCTTCTATTTGCGGCCCGTCAGCAACTCCTTGCGGATACTGACCGACCAATAAGGTCTCTTCATCCAAAAGTTTCATATGCATATCAATATGATGGATTTGATCGTAGGGAAGCACATCCATCTTAATATAACGGTCAATACCGAGATAACGCCACATAATATCATCGATCTGAGTTTCGTTTTTATCCGTATTCTCTTCGAGAATCAATTTGGAAGAGAAGGCGGTACCGTGGCCGTCCACCATGAAATTTCCACCGGTATGCACCAGGTCATCCGGGTCTTGGGTAGCTTCATATTCAGGCAAATGCATGAACGCGGCGAATTCTGCGGGAATAACATCGTCCTCGGGTCGGGGCCGATTGTAGATCCAGTCGATGATATCGAGGGTGTCAACATCATGGGTGTAAGCGCTCCACGGGCCATAGTCACGACACCAAACCGTATCGAAATCCTCGATGAGAAATTTTAGATTCTTCAGTTCGACTCCCCGGTGTAGCAAATAACTTTTAACCTGGTTGGAATCGCTGCATACGATGTAGACCGTTACTTCTTCCTGGGCATAATCCACGACTTGGCTTAAGATATCCAGATAAGAAGTCCAGGTAATCATCAGACCTTGTAATTCTTCCCATTCGGCCATGGTGCGTACCGTTTGCGGAGGAGGAACAGGATTACCGGCCAGGGCCCGGGGTACATGATAGCCTGAGTAAAGAGCCTTTTCGGCCCGGGAGAGGTAATGGGGTAAAGAAGAAGTCTGCTGGGCAAACAGACTTCCGGTCAGTAATAGAAAGAGAACAAGTTTAAATTTTTTCATAATATTTTACCTGGATAACAGGGTGATTATTTTAAGAGCAGCATCTTTCCCGAAGTGTGAAAGGTTCCCGCATCCAGACGATACAAATATAAACCGCTGGGCATCGTTCTTCCGGCTGAATCTTTGCCGTCCCAAAGGACATGGCACGTTCCGCTTTGTTGTTTGGTGTCGGTGAGCGTTTTCACCAATTGGCCGAGTATATTATAGACGGAAATTTGTACATGGACCGCTTCAGGAAGCTGGTATTCAATCGTCGTAGAAGGATTAAACGGATTGGGAAAATTGCCCAGTAAAGCAAAAGTTTGCGGAATCTTTCTAAAAGAGGATTCCGTTTCGGAAACCGCAGTGGAGGATACTTCCGCTTCCCAGCCTGCTTCGGTGTAAATAATATTCGATTCGAAGTAGAAGGTTAATGCGCCCTGTGCATTGGTGGCAATAACTTCGCCCGGTGAATTGGTCGTACTGAAAGGGCTTCCCGCTACCTGCGGGGCATTTTTATCCGGCCCGTCATAGATGTAAAGCTGATCAAGATCGCTCAATGTAAAGGAGGTAAAATGGGCTTTTACCGCCGGGGCCCGGTCTGCCGGGAAAAAGGTCATGGTTATTTTTTCTTTGTTCTGGTATTCACCGTCCGCGCCGCCGGTGTCATAAAAGAGTCCGTCCTGCACATAAACGGTTGTATCCGCCATGATATAAACAGGCAGATCACCGATACTGAGATAAAAGGTGTCCACCGAAGAGTAAGCTCCGGAAGTAACCTGATAATACACTTCCGCCGTTGTTCCCGGAGGTGTGGACTCCGAAGCGCTAACACTGAACGTTGCATTTACCGTATCGTCGACAGCCAGGGTTCCCAGGTCGTAAGTTGTGCTATTGATGGTTAAGTATTGGGATGAAGTGCTCAGGGAACCGCTGGTATGCTCAGCAGCGGCATGTCCGCTGTTGGAGGTGGGGATTATTAAATCAGCGTTTTCACCGGCATCCAACCGTCCGTTATTGTTTCCGCTCTGGCTGTCGTCTACAGACAGGCTTCCCGTTGAGAAAGCGGGTGCATTGACAATAATGCTGATCGTGGAATTCCAGCTACCGTTTTGATTATCGGTAAATTTTACATTGAAATCGACCGTATGTTGGTCCGGCACATTATTGGCGAACTGCATGGCAAAAGCATCGGGAGCGGCTACGGTTTGATCGACGGCAATATCCCCATAAAAATGAGTACTGTCCGAAATGGAAACATAGGAATCCGCGCTGCTTAAAAGGGCATTCACGCCATAGGCGGGTTGATTACCACTGTTTTGGGCGTCTACGGAAAGCAAAACGGATTCATCGAATTCAGCCTGTCCGTTTCCGTTACCTGTACTGGCATCGTCGATCGAATAATCGGCAACCGTAATCCAGGGACCGTCGGCGGATTGAACCGTAACGGTTTCATAAACGGTTTCGGTATTAAAGGCCGTTACCACCAAAAGGGCATCGCCGGTTTGTAGAGTATGGGAGAGGGTTACTTGTCCATCGGAGTCCGTGATTCCGGAGAAATAATTTCCATCCTGGGATAAAGTTACCATGGCTCCTTCTACCGCCTGGCCGTCGGAGGTAACGGTAGTTGAGAAATCCTGTCCTGCCATTACGGTTTCATTGGATAGGGATAAAGCGGCAGGAGCGGCAGTACGAACCTGCATGGCCGGATCACCGAACAGGGTCCAGGTATCCACCGTATTCTTGTCATCGTCCGTATCCGATTCACTGAGCATCAGGTCGAAGCCGTTAACCACGATGGAACCGATCATAGTCCGTTGTTCATGGGTGTTGATGCCGTTCTGGCCACTATGATCATCATAATTATAGCCTCCGATCAGCACATCGTTGAAATAGTCCTGTCCACGCATGGGAGGGTCCCAGGGCTGACTTATGGTCGAACCCAGAAACATGATCGCGCCGCCATTCTCCTTTTTTAGCCATGCTTCCGCAAAACAGTCGCCGCTGCTCTGATCAAATTCACCGTTGTTACAAGCCACGGAAAAAATAAAGGGTAGCAGATCCCCGTTGGTGAGATTATTGACATCGCTATTGCTGAACCCCGTTGTACCCCAACTGGTGGAAGAACCGTGTCCGGTATAATTCAAAATTCCGGTTCCGTTATTAACCGCATTGCTTACATCGTTTTTACTGGCCGAGGGATCGTAAATAGCATGGTAAGTACTGTACGTAAATGGATCGAGCTTGTCATTCCAGATTACATCTTCATGCTCATAGTCATATTCGTTGTCGTCACCGGGACCCTGGTCGGAAGCGATGCCGGTGGCCGTGCTATACCAGCTTCCGCCGGATTGGGGATATTTTTCATAGGTTAGAATTTTATTAACCTGGGTAGTGACCTGATCCGCGGAATTTGCAGACATACGACCGATCGAAATATCCGGGAAATCATCGTCTCCGGCCACACAACCCATCTCGGGATCCATAGGTAGATTGGAAGATGTTCCCCGTTCGCTTTGTACATCCGCCCAGTCGCCTACCAGCTGCACATAAAGCAGGTTATTGTTTTCATCGTATTTCTGCTGGATGATATCTTTGACCATGGTACCGCTGGCTACCACATCTTCTTCCACGTGGAAGCCTTTCTCGCGTTTCCATTGAATATAAGGTGCGATAGCAGATTCATCCCTGGAGGTGGTAATCACCAGAATATCTCCATGCTGGGCAACGGAAAGATCACTGCTGCTGCGGTAATTAACAAAGACCGAATTATAAATTCCTTCCATTTCTCGCAAACGAACAGGCGATCGATGGGTGAGCGGATTGATCGGCGGTGTATCATTTTCCGTTAAAGTAACCAGAATTGATTTATAGACACGTAAAATTTTTTGTGCCGCATTATATTGAAAAGGATAAAAATACACGCTGGTTCCGCGAACATCTTTGATAATAAAAGGCCGTGTATCTTTAGCCGTGAATCCCGGATACCAACTATCCGTGATGGAATTCGGATCAATGGTATAAGCGATTGTATCCGGGTTTTGACAACGCGTAATCGTGCCGCGCGAAGGAAGCAAAGGATCGTCGAGAATAATATCTTCGAAATCACCGGGTGCAATTTGGATACTAACATTCTTTTGGGCGGGTATTTGCACGGCAACGGCGGTATAGGGAAGCCGGGCATAACCTTTTTGATCGATAAAAACGCCTGAACCGAAACGGATGTGTGTAAAATTTTGTCCCTGGTGCATTTCCGTTTCAAGCTGGTAGTTGAATAAAGTAAAGTCCAGTGCATAGGTTTGGCTGGCAGGCTGATCGAATTTTATCTGATAGTCTCCGGCCATCAGCAAATGAAACAGCAATACCGAAGAAAGGAGTAATAGCTTTCTCATAAAATCTTCCTTAATTTTATTCGGATAGAAGAAAAATGAATATCAGGTTACAATATATCAAAATTTATCGTGAAAAAAAAGTACTGTTTTGAAATACCTGCGTTTGCAACCTACATAGCGAACGATTATATTTTACTTTGTAAATGAATCGGAATGAAAATCCATGAGAATCAAACATAGGGTGATTATATTTTTTGTCTTCTTCCTTCTCAGCATAAGCTACGGTCAAATACCGGATTCCGAATTCCGGTGGCGCAGCGGCGAAGAATTAACTTATAAAGTGAAATGGGAATTTGTCCGTTTAGGGACGGTGAAGTTAGCTATCGAGGATTCTTTGAAATTGGATTCGATTCCGGTTCATAAGATAACCTTTCACCTGGATTCCAATCCGTTACTTTTCTTTGTGAACATGCATTCTTTTTTTATTTGCTATGTGGACACCCTGTTTCGTCCCATTTTGTATATTGCATCGGAAAAAAATAATGGTCAAAGTAAAAAAGCCGTTTACCGGTTTAATTATACGGATAGTATCTTTACGATCGATTTCATGAAAGAGGACACAACGGTATATCGACAGGTAACCTTACCGTTGAAGAAGACCGTGTTTGACGGCATATCTCTGGTCTTTTTTGCCCGGAAGCATATCTCGGAGAAAAGGGCATTTTGGTTAACCGCCTTTTGGGAAGATAAATTAGGTCCGGTTGAAATCCATTTTAAAGGTAAAGGCAAACCCATAAAAATAAAATCCATAGGTTACGCAATTCCAACTTATTATACGGAAGGGATCATTCATCTGAAAGGTATAGCAGGGGTAAACGGTCCGTTTAAAGGCTGGTTTGCCGCGGACAACCAACGGCCGCCGCTCAAAGCCTATTTGAAAGTATTTATCGGTAATGTTACCGCCGAGCTGGAATCCTGGAAGAAGTGGTCACCACCTTTGAAAAAATTCTATACTAAAGATCGCTGAGATATGTTTTCTTCTGCAAAAACAGGTTTCGATTTAGGGGGCCTGCGATTGGCCGGGATACGGGATTTGGGAAAAACGACTTCGTGCGGTGCAATCATGGCTCCGTCGCCGATTTCCACATCACCCATGATGGTGGACTTAATGCCGATATTAACCCTGTTTCCGATTTTAACCCGGGACAAAACCAAATATCCCTTCTGTCCATAGTGGGCTATCAAGTGCGCCGAACCCCCGATGGTTACGAAATCACCGATTTCGATTAAAGCGGGGTCGGAAATATTGGTTGTGTTGATCTGAACATTTTTCCCTATTTTCATACCCATCATGCGGTAAAACAAGGTGTTGATGGGAGTCGGCGTGACAAATTCCAGAAAGGTATAGCGAACCAGATAAGTTAAGGCATTGTGGAAATACCAGGGAACGCTGTAAAGAGAAAAATAGTTACCGCGAAAAGGTTTTATGCGGAAGGGTAGCAGTTTATTAGCTAAAGGAGCCAAGAAAATGACGCTGATGCCATAAAGAAAATAGGCGCTGACCAGTGATGTGGACAAGGCCAGATAATGCAAGACCGGCAGCCAATGCTGTGTATGGTGAAAAGTATAAGCAATTAGATAAATTCCGGGCGTTGCAGAGAGACTCATAACCAAAATTGCGATCAGATACAGAGGAGTCAGCGCTGCAATAAAAGCGCCTGTACGGAATCTTCGTAAGGAGGTTTCAATAAACCCCCCGATGCCTGAACGGGATGATCTTCTGCTGTTTACGTTTTCATATTCTTTAGAAAGTGATTCCCTGAAAGATGGTTTTTGAGAAGCCATGGATCAATCCCTTGTATGGTTCCTTGTCAGGTGAAATAGAAATAAAAACATATTAATAACGGATTACATCTAAATCTCTCTGCACATCAGGATACAAAACAAATGTTTTTTTATCTTTGTTAAAACGCACAAATTAACCGGAATATTCTCTATTTTATGCGTTATCTCACGAAAAGAGTCGAATAATATACTTATTTATATAAAGAACATCTTTCGAAGAGGCAACAGAATGAGTGATAAAACGGGTTATGATGATATTAAAAAACAGAAGCAAAACCAGATTCTTAAATTGGTGACCCATAGTTTTTACAGAGAATTGCTCAATTATGGAGTGGATACCAGCGATATCGTTACCGTTTCGGTCAATTTGCTGGACTTTGTAACCAAATCCCAGAAAAACCAGGCCGATAGTAATAACGGCTATTACAATGATATTTTCACCGTTGCTGATATTCGCGACAACTGGATTCAGCATCAAACGCTTTCTTTGCAGGATGTGACCTTGCGGCCATTGAGAGAGCAGGATATTCCGGCTATTCTGGATTGGTTGCACTTGCCGGAAATTAATCAGACATTCATACGCTTCCTTCCGAAAGAGAAAGAGAAACTGAGCCGCCTGCTTCTTCAGAATGAAGCCAATCGTTTTTTTGCCATCGATTTTCAGGATAAACATTCGGTGGGTTTTATGGGAGCCGAAAGAATGGACCATCATTCGCGGAAACTGGAAATGAAAAAATTAGTCGGTAACCGTTCGTTCCGGGGCAAGGGAATCGGCAAATTAGCCACCTTCCTCTTTCTTTACTATGCATTTGAAATTTTAAGATTTAACAAAGTGTACATCTATTCTTTGGATACCAATATCAAAAATATTAATCTGAACAGCAAATTCGGGTTTGAACTGGAAGGGATTTTGTACAGTGAAACAATGGTAGATAACGATTATCGCGATGTACTCCGAATGGGATTAATCAAAGAAAACTGGATGCATATTTTTTCAAGCCCTCAAAGATAGATTTTTTAGTTGCCCTCCTGACGGCCTTTGTTATAAGCGGACTTCGGAC
Organism: Calditrichia bacterium; assembly: GCA_026983775.1. GTDB lineage: Bacteria > Calditrichota > Calditrichia > Calditrichales > Calditrichaceae > JALSTK01. The sequence goes on along the minus strand of JALSTK010000151.1, from coordinate 9,175 downwards.
TCCTTGCCGCTCCCTTTGTGGATGCGAATCTTCCTTTGTAGATTAAAATAGTGAGAATATAAACTTTTCTCTGTTTTTTACGTAATCAATATTTTAGAAAATGGGTGTATATTACGAAAATATTCTTTAAATTATTTCAATATTTTTTTAGTATTGTTGTCACTAAGGTCGGTCTTTTGTAAAATATAATCTTTATAATCTCAGAATAACGAGTTAATGAAATTAACCAAAGGAGGATCGAATGTTTAAGAGATTGTTAGTAGTAACCCTGACGGCAAGTCTGTTTTTAACGCTGCTCGCCTGTACAGGACAGAAGAAAAATCAGGTTCCGCCCCTGATTCCTATGAAGGATTTTTTCCGCAATCCTACCAAAGTTTCTTTTCAGCTTTCCCCGGACGGCGAGCATTTGGCTTTTTTACAACCCTGGCAGAAACGCTTAAATGTGTATGTCCAAAAAATCGGTGAAGATCAGGCCAAACGCATTACGGATGCCACCAAAAGGGATATCGCCGGATTCGCCTGGGCCAATAATGAACGGGTCGTGTATGTTCAGGATAAGGGCGGTGACGAAAATTTTAAATTGTATGCAGTCAATATCGACGGTTCGAATCCAAAGGTTTTGACTCCCTTCGATAAGGTGCGGGTCGGGCTGGTGGATGATCTGGAAGATAATCCCGATGAAATGATCATTCAGATGAATAAACGGGATAAGCGGGTTTTCGACGCTTACCGTATTAATGTCAATACAGGCGATATGAAAATGGTCGCTCAGAATCCCGGCAATATTTCCTCCTGGGTAACCGATTGGGACGGTAAAATTCGTATTGCTACAACCACCGACGGAGTGAACACCAGTCTTCTTTACAGAGCTTCCGAAGATCAACCCTTTAAAACGGTTTTGACGCCCAATTTCAAGGAGGAATTATCCCCGCTGTTTTTTACCTGGGATAATAAAGAAGTGGTTTATGCCGCTTCTAATCTGGGGCGGGATAAGACGGCGATTGTAAAATTCGATGTTCCCCGGGCCAAAAAGCTGGAAGTAATCTATCAAAATCCGGAAGTCGATGTCAGTACCCTTCTCAAATCGAAAAAACGAAAAGTAATTACAGGAGTGAGTTTCGTAACCGATAAACGGCACTATCACTTTTTCGACGAACAGCGGAAGCAATTGCAGAAAGAGCTGCAAAAACAATTACCCGGTTATGAAATTGTAGTTACCAGCATGAACAAGAACGAGGATAAGGTATTAGTTCGTACGTATAGCGATAAAACCCGTGGAGCTTATTATTTTTATGATCGGAATAGCAAAGACTTCAAAAAATTAGTGGATGTGAGTCCCTGGCTGAAAGAAGAATATATGGCGGATATGAAACCTATTCAGTATAAAAGCCGGGATGGTTTGACGATTCATGGGTACCTGACCCTGCCCAAAGGGGTAGAAGCTAAAAATCTGCCGGTTGTGGTGAATCCGCATGGCGGACCCTGGTACCGGGATTCATGGGGATTCAACCCGGAAGTACAGTTTCTGGCGAATCGGGGTTATGCCGTCTTACAGATGAATTTTCGGGGTTCTACCGGATATGGTCGTCATTTTTGGGAGATCAGTTTTAAGGAATGGGGCAAAACCATGCAAGATGATATTACCGACGGCGTTAAATGGCTGATCAGCGAAGGGATCGCTAATCCGAAGAAAATTGCCATTTACGGAGGTTCCTACGGCGGTTATGCCACCCTGGCCGGGGTCACTTTCACACCGGATCTTTATTGCTGTGCCGTCGATTATGTGGGTGTTTCCAATTTGTTCACCTTTATGAATACCATTCCACCCTATTGGAAACCCTATCTCGATATGTTCCATGAAATGGTCGGCGATCCGGCTAAGGACAAAGAGCTGCTGGCCTCTGCCTCACCGGCCCTGCACGCCGATCAGATCAAAGTGCCTCTGTTTATTGCCCAGGGCGCTAATGATCCCCGTGTAAACAAGGCGGAATCCGATCAGATGGTAGATGCCCTTAAGAAACGGGGGATTGAAGTGGAATACATGGTCAAGGATAATGAGGGCCATGGTTTTCATAACGAGGAAAACCGTTTTGATTTTTACTCGGCCATGGAGAAATTTTTGGCCGCCCATCTCGGGGGAAGGCTTCAGACCCGGGAAAAGGCAAAACAATAGCGTTGATTTTTCGCAACAGACTTTAATAAAAAAGCCCCTTAAGCGGGGCTTTTTTATGTTAAAGATTAACCCGGTGGCCACATCAGGCGACGACCACTGAGTAAATGCATGTGCAGATGAAATATGGTTTGACCGGCAATACGCCCATCATTGATCACCAGGCGGAACCCATCTTTTTCCAGATGAAGTTTCCGGGCCATCTCTTTGGCCACGATCATCATTTTGCACAACAGATCTGAATCATCATCCTCTACTTCAGATAGTCTGGCAATATGCTTCTTGGGAATGATCAATAAATGGGTCGGGGCCTGGGGGTTGATATCCCAAATAACAGCCAGGTCATCATCTTCGTATTCGACTTTGCCGGGTAATTTCTTTTCAAGTACCTGGCAGAATACACAGTCCTCATGTCCCAACTTGTACCCTCCTTTGTTACGGATGAATGTATTGTTGAATAATGGCAATACCACTAATTGCAGCTGTCTCTGCACGTAAACGGTGGCTGTTCAGAGAGACCAGAGTGAAATCGGAGTCTTTTAAAAGAGCCACTTCCTTCTTGCTTAAACCTCCTTCGGGCCCGATCATCAACAGATACGACCGGCCTTTTCTATCCATGCTGTTGCCAAGAGAGGGAAATCCGGCATCAATGGCAGCAATCCGAATTTCAAAAGGAGGAGCGCTGTTTAAAAAATCTTCGAGAGATGAAAATATCTGCAAATGGGGTAAATAATAGCGCTGACTCTGTTTAATAGCCTGACGCAGTACCTTATGAAACCGGCTTAGATTCCGGCTTGCATAATTGGCGTATTCGGTACGAAGTAAATAAAAATGATTCACACCCAGCTCGGTCCCTTTCTCCAGAATAAATTCCAGGCGATTGGGGCGGATAAAGCCCACCGCCAAAGCGATAAAAGGTTCCTGCTGAGGTTGATGCCGTTTGTCTTCTATTTTCAGGCGGAAGGGATTTTGGCTTGAAACCGTTGTCCGATACACATGGCCTGCTCCATCGGTAACTGTTATCGAATCGCCCACGGTTTTTCGTAATACCTGCGAGGCATGCCTGGCCTCAAAATCGTCTAAAACTATTTCATTGTTATTGATGTTGTCGGTAGAGGCATAGAAAAGTTCCATGGCATAAAATATCTTAAATTAAAAGCTAAAATGCAAACATCTCTGCGATCATTTCGGATAAGCATTAAAAGGTTTGGTCCCTGCAGCCCCTATCCGGTTTAAGAACAGATTTTGAACTCTTCACTTTATTGATTAACTTTTGGTGAATTTTTAAGCGGATAAATCATGATGAATTTCTCGAAAAAACAAATAGTTCTCATTTTAATCGGCTTATCTTATATGGTGTTTTCCTGCAAATCTGCGAAGAAACCGCTTCCAAAAGAAAAACCGCAACCAAGCCGGACGGAAGCAGGGAAAATCATTACAAAATTGAGCTGTGAGAATGATCCTTCTCAGTCATTTGCTCTGTATCTGCCCAAAGATTACTATATACAAAAGAAATGGCCGGTATTGTATTGTTTTGATGCTCACGCCCGGGGCGCTTTGCCGGTAAAACGCTATTCGCCTCTGGCGGAAAAATACGGATATCTGCTGATCGGCTCCAACGCCATTAAAAATGGGCAGAGTGGCCGGGAACAGCAACGACTGATCAATTTGCTTTTCCGGGACACGGCAACCCGATTTCATTTAAACCCCTTACGAAAGTATGTGCTGGGCTTTTCGGGTGGTGCGCGCACGGCTGTATTAACGGCCATGCAACATGCGGATATTAAGGGAGTGATCGGCTGTGCCGCCGGCTTCCCCTCGAATCGGCAACCTTTGCAGAGAAGGTTCGATTACATGGGCATGGTCGGTCGGTCGGACTTCAATTACTGGGAGATGATTCAACTGAATCGTGCACTTGATAAAACGCCCTTGCGTCATGTTTTGCTCTTGTTTGAAGGCAAGCATGGCTGGCCGGAGCCGGAAGTGATGGATAAGGGATTTCTGTGGCTGGAATTTAATGCCATGAGGGACGGCCAGGTTCTGAGGGAGAGCGAGTCTGTGGATAATTTTGCGGATAGAGAACGAAAGAAAATCGAAGAATGGAAGAAAAAGAGACTGTGGGACGAAGCGGGCCGGGAAGAGCGGCTTGCCATTGCCTTCCTGGAAGGGCTTAGCGATGTGAGCGGATTCGAGCAAGATTTGAATACGTTGCTTCATTCCCCGGCCTATCTCCGGGCTGTAAAGAGAGATAACGAACTGCAGCAAGCGGAGTTTACATCGAGACAAACCTTTCAGAGTGCCTTTTCGGCAAAAAGTCTTTCCTGGTGGAAAGGGCAGGTAAAGCGTTTACATTCCCATACGGCCGATTTTCAATCGAATCGGATGCATCGGCGCTTGCTCGCTTTTCTGAGTCTGTATTGTTATCTATCCGGCGAACAGGCCTTAAAAAAGCATCAACTTAAGGCAGCCGGGTGCTATCTGGATGTTTACAAACTGGTGGACGCGAGCAATGCGGATCGTTACTATTTATCGGCCTGGCTGGATATATTAAGAGGTGAACGGGAACGGGCCGTTGAATCGCTTCTTCAAAGTTTTAAATTGGGAATAGACGAGCAACAGAAGATTTGGCAAATTCCACAGTTAAGACCATTGCTTTCCGATGCTCGGTTAAGAGTGTATTTAAGGAACTAAAAGTAAACCGGTTGCGGATGCAGGTTTTTGAAGGATAAATCCGATAAAGCCTTTCATCTGATTTTTCTACCTTCAGTATTGATTGAAACGCGGAACCCATTCGTGAATAATCGGATTAAGAATAATTTCTCAACAGGAGCGAATTATGGCAACAATTACTTTTTGGGGTGCAGTCGGCACGGTAACCGGTTCCAGGCACCAGTTGGAACTCGACGGCAAAAAATATTTAATTGACTGCGGCATGTTTCAGGGTCTTAAAGAGAACCGATTACGTAATTGGGAGCCTTTTCCCACTGCCCCCTATGATTTTGACAAGGTGTTTTTAACTCATGCTCATATCGATCATACCGGCTATTTGCCGCGATTCGTTAATGAAGGATTTCAGGGCCAGGTGCACTGTACCTATGCCACCCGCGACCTGTGCGAAGTGATGTTGCACGATAGCGCCCATCTGCAGGAGGAAGATGCCAAATGGGCCAACAAGCGCGGATATTCAAAACATAAACCGGCTCTGCCCCTGTATACCGTGGATGACGCTGAAAAAGCCATGAAACTTTTTCAGCCGGTTCATTACGGATACGAAATGTACCTTAACAATTCGGTGCGGATTAAATTTAAGGATGCCGGGCATATTTTAGGCTCTTCTTTTATTGATATAAAACGTATTGACGGTAGAAGCAGTAAAAAAATACTGTTCAGCGGAGATTTCGGAAGGCCCGATCGACCCGTACTGCGGGAACCGGTACAGGTTTACAATGTGGATTATTTGATCCTTGAATCGACTTATGGGGATCGTTTGCATGAAGATAATGATCCCTATGAAGAATTGGAAAAGGTAATTAATGAAAGTTACCGCAGGCGCGGTGTACTTATCATTCCTTCTTTTTCGGTTGGACGAACCCAGACCATTTTGTACGCCATCCGCGAAATGGAGAAAGATAATAAAATTCCGGTCATGCCGGTCTATCTGGACTCCCCTATGGCGATTAGAGCCACGGAGATATTTGAGGGACGGATCAACGATCTAAATCTGACGGCCCGCAAAAAACGTCTGGCAGGGGAAAATATCTTTCGACCCGAAGAATTGCATATTTGCAAGACGGTAGACGAATCCAAGGCTATCAACCGCGTCTCGGAAAAAGCCATAATCATTTCGGCCAGCGGCATGGTTACCGGCGGACGTATTTTACATCATCTGGCCTATCGCCTGCCCGAGAGTCAAAATACGGTTTTATTTATCGGTTATCAGGCTAAAGGTACGCGTGGACGTACCATTTTGGAAGGAAAACCGGAAGTCAAGATTCACGGCCAGAAAGTGCCTGTCCGGGCCCGGGTGGAAAGTATTTCGGGTTTTTCGGGTCATGGCGATTATCAGGAAATCATTGCCTGGCTGAAAGCATTTAATAAGAAACCGAAAAAAACGTTCATCGTCCACGGTGAGCCCGAAGCTTCACAAGCTATGGCCGAACATATCCGTCAGGAGCTGAACTGGGAGACGGTAATTCCCAAGTTCGGCGATCATTTTGAACTGGATTTCTAATTTTAAGCGAACGGGTTATTCGCGGCCAAATTAGTTTGCCGAATATAAAGAACCGGCTATAATAACGGCATCATCCGGGCGAGAAATCCTCCTGCGGGTAGTTTTTGAATTTTTCTAATGGTGTTCCACCGTTAGAACCGACCGGAATACTTCCGGGTGAACAATGAATCCCGGGTTAAGGCTTAAATTAATTGTGCATTTTCTGCATAATTTCCGTATTTTGCACAGGATGAAACAACAGAGTAGAGATCGATTGCATCCGGGAAAAGGATATACACAACGGCTTGGCGCAATTTTGTTACTGGCAGCCTTATTTTTATCATCCTGTCTGAACGATGTTCCTCACGATAATCCCCTTGATCCGGCCCAGGGTAGAACAGGATTTGAAGTAAGCGGAGTCGTGCAAACCTATTATGCACCCCATATGCCGATTGACGGTGCACTGGTGTGGCTGAAGCCCGGTACTTCTATCGGCCTGTCCGCAGCAGATGGTACTTTCCGTATCCAGGGGATTGAAGCAGGGGACTATACTATTTATTGCTCTTCAGACCGATTTCAGAAAGACTCTTTACATCTTCAGGTTTTTGCTAATACATCGCTTAACTTTACATTAAACGGCTTACCGCATTTTGTGAGTCATTCGGTAACCACCCACTATATTGCCCGCTGGTTTCCATTGGAAGATGTGTATTATTTGCAAGTAACGGCAGAAGTGAACGATCCGGACGGCCTGGCCGATTTAAAAGGGGTGCGCTGCGAAATACCCTACACGGCATTTGCCGATACCCTTGATCCGGATTCAAAAGCCGGTCGTTTTAAGAAAAATATTTTTAACAAGTCATTAAATATAACGTCTTTGCAAGATTTATTGGGATATCCGGTTTATTTAACAGCCGAAGATAAGCCGGGTGCCACGGTGCATTCCGAAGGGCTGTATCCGGCTCGTGTTATTGAAAAAACAGCAGTACTGTTAAGCCCGGTTGAACTGGAATCCGTTCCGGCCGATTCCATCCATTTCCGCTGGGATCTGACTCCATTGCCTTTTGAATATAACTTGCGTATCGATATTTATGCCATTAATGCCGGAATCGCAACTTCCGTCGAAACAATCGATGGTATTTCTAATCAGCAAACGGATTGGCTTTATCGTTCCACCCTTCCTGCGGGTGACTATTTCTGGACCCTAACCATTCAGGATACCTTCGGCAACAGCAGTCAATCGAGAGAGGGCGTATTTCAAATATTGTGAGCAAGGAGCAGCCATGTCGCTAAAAAATCCGTATGAATCCTTATTGCAAATCAGTGAAGAAATTAATACCGTTCACGAAACCGATGCCCTTCTGGAAAGGATTATGGACCTTTTGTTGGAAACTCTGGAAGCAGAGCGCGGTTTCATTTTACTCCAGGGGGATCGGGATAGAAGCGGTTTTGAGCTGGTAACCGCCCGTAATATCAGCAGAAAAACGATAGCTTCCATTCGTGAGCTTTCCACCAGTGTGGTCAATCGGGTTCTGGAAAGTAGCCAGGCCGTACTCAGCCTCGATGCACAAACAGACCGGCGTTTTGCCGGTGCGGAAAGCATCGTTGTCCAACAAATCAAATCGGTGATGTGTACTCCCATCAAATTGAATAATCATCTGTTGGGCGCGATTTATGTGGATAGCCGGGTGGCCAGCCACCAATTTGATGAGGACAGCTTAACTTTTCTAAAGGCTTTTGCCGGACAGGCCGCCATTGCTATTCATAATGCTCGTTTAATGGCAACGCTTCAATCCGAAAATAAGTTGCTGAAACGGCAGATGAACGCCGGCCAGTTATTCCCGGAAATCATTGGGAAAAGCGAACCCATGGTGCAGATATTCGAACTGATCCGGGATGTGGCGGATTCTACCGCATCGGTGCTGATCACCGGCGAAAGCGGGACGGGAAAGGAATTAGTAGCCCGTGCTTTGCATGTCCATTCTTCACGCCGTACTCAGCCCTTTATTCCGGTCTTTTGCGGTAGTCTGGCCGAAAATCTGCTGGAGAGTGAGCTCTTTGGTCATAAAAAGGGAGCTTTTACCGGTGCTACGGAAAATAAAGCGGGCCTCTTCGAAGAAGCGCATAAGGGAACTGTTTTTCTTGATGAAATTGCCGATATCCGTATGAATGTCCAGACTAAATTACTACGGGTCCTTCAGGAAGGAGAAGTAAAGCGCGTCGGTGAAAACCAAACACGCAAAGTTAATGTACGTATTCTATCGGCTACAAATAAGGATTTGTGGGAAGAGGTACAAAAGGGAACCTTCCGGGAAGACCTGTTTTTCCGTCTTAATGTGATCGAAATTAAAATGCCGCCCCTGCGCGAACGCAGAGAAGACATCCCTTTGCTGTGCACACATTTTTTAAATATATATGCTCAGAAAAACAAGAGAAATATTAAGCGCATCTCTCCGGAAGCTATTCGTGATTTGCAGAATTATCACTGGCCGGGGAATGTACGCGAATTGGAAAACGCCGTGGAACGAGCCGTCATTCTGACGCGTGGGTCGGTGATCGGTGCGGAACATTTTAACATGCGTAAAAATGAAGCCGGGATGCCTATCGGTAAAACGTTGAAGGAAATTAATAAGTATGCCCTGTTAAAAACTCTGGAAATGGTAAACGGCAACAACACCAAGGCAGCGGAAATATTGGGTGTCTCCCGCCGCTGGTTACAGTACCAATTAAAAGAATGGGGTATGGTGCGTGGAAATTAAGGGGTATAAGATTTTACGCGAAATCAGTCGCGGCCC